>JAGQGA010000420.1 GCA_020432595.1 Anaerolineales bacterium
TATATCGATAACTATAGCGATTAAACGCCTGTGGATTCATCGGGTCAGGAACGATGGTATCGACACTTGCAAAGCGACCGATTTCTGGCGCATGCCACCTGGCCCGCATGTCCACCAACTTAATGTAATCGTTATGCTTGTGGCCGGTAAAACCTCGGTCACTCACCGCCGGGTTCGTCTGCGGCTTCGCCCCATGATAGCCATCAAACGGCCGTTTCTCCCCACCACCCTACCTTCCCCAACTGAGTTTAACGGCCGTTTCTGCCAACAAAAAATGGCATCGCGGATGACGCGGAGCGGGGCGGATTTTTTAACGGTACATTACATAGATTTTTATACATTTGTCAGCCTCGATCAGTTGATCAATCTTGATCATCAGTTTTCCATATCCTCATCCAGTCCGCAATCTCGCAAATAGTTAATGCTTCTTGGTGCAAATGATCAATAACTTCCCGTTGTTCATCGTTTACAAAACCATAATAATTTTCATCAGCCAATAATTTGGCGCAGCTAAGGACAGTGTTAGCTTTCTGATTAAGTTCGTGGTAAACAACTTTGATCAATTCCTCTGCGCTACAGTCTCGAATGTTTACACTCTGCATAAATAGCCTCTATACTCTGCGTAATTTGAAACCCGTGGTTTTTTCGGCACCTGTTAGTTAGAAAACCCATAGTCCTCATTCTGGTTTGAGGAAACAACTATCGTACTTTCTTCCACTATCATAGGCAAACCTCGTCATACATTTGGTTTGCCCATTCACCCAAACAAAACTATCCTTGTGAGCAATGATGCTAAAACGAGACAGCCTGATTTTATACAAAAACCAACCCGGTCGCGTGACCGAGCTGGGCAAGAAGCTGACCATTGAGGCGGGTGGTCAAACGGTAAGCGTGCGCCCCAAGGATGTGGTGCTGCTGCACCCGGGGCCAGTCCGCAGCTTGGGCGAATTGAGCAGCGTGCCGCCGGGGGAAATAACGGCCGCTTGGGAACTGCTGGCCGGAGAAACCACAACCCTGCCCGACCTAGCCGAACTCGCCTTTGAGCAGTTTACCCCGGCCACCGCCTGGGCCATTTGGCAGCAGGTGGAAGATGGAGTGCTGTTTAGCGGCACGCCGGAGGCGATTGTTTGCCATTTGCCGGAGCAGGTGGCGGAAATTCGGGCAACACGGGCAGCCAAGGCGGCCGAGGAAGCGGAGTGGGAAGGGGTGCTAAAGCGGGTACAGCGGCGGCAGTTGGGGGCAGAAGACGGCCGTTTTCTGCAAGATGTTGTCGCCGTTGCCAAAGGGCAGCACGATAAAAGCCGCTTGCTCAAAGCCCTCAACTTTTCCGAAACGCCGGAAAAAGCCCACCGGCTGCTGCTTGATCTCGGCTACTGGGATGAATTTGTCAACCCCTACCCCGCCCGCTTTGGCGTGCCAACCCAATCCTCCACCGTGCCGCTGCCGCCGCTGCTGGATGAGGAGCGACGCGATCTGACCCATCTGGTGTCGCTGGCGATTGACAATGCGGGCAACCAGGACCCGGATGATGCGGTGAGTTGGGAGGAAGGTGTGGGGGAAAACGGCCGTTTGTGGGTCCACATCGCCGACGTTGCCGCCCTTGTCCCGCCCGACAGCCTCGCCGACCTCGAAGCCCGCGCCCGTGGTGCCAACTTGTATCTGCCCGAAGGCACCGTCACCATGCTCCCTGCCGCCGCCACGCAGCAGCTTGGCCTTGGCCTCAGCGATACCTCCCCCGCCCTCTCCTTTGGTCTCACCCTCGGCAGCGATGGCACCATTGGCGAGGTGGAAATCACCCCCAGTTGGGTGCGCGTCACCCGCCTTTCCTACGAGGAAGCGGAAACACAGCTTGACCAGGAGCCGTTTCGCCAGCTTCTCCACGCCGCACAACTATACGAAGCAAAGCGGCGGCAAAATGGAGCGGTGCAAATTGATTTGCCGGAAGCAAAGGTGGCGGTGGTAGATGGCGTAGTGGAAATACGGCCGTTGCCCCCCCTCCGCAGCCGTGATTTGGTGCGCGAGGCAATGCTGATGACGGGTGAAGCGGTGGCTCGCTTTGCTCTCACCCACAACATCCCCCTCCCCTATACCAGCCAGGATGCCCCCAGCAAAACAATTGAAGGTGACACCCCCTCGGTCATGTTTGCCCGCCGTCTGACAATGCAGCGCAGCCAGCAGGGCAGTACCCCCGGCCGGCACGCGGGGCTGGGCATGGATATTTACGTCCAATCCACCAGCCCGCTGCGCCGCTACCTGGATTTGGTTGTCCACCAACAGCTACGCGCCTTCCTACGCGGCGAGCCGCTGCTGGATGCCCAGGAGCTGATGGAGCGCGTGGGAGCGGCCGATGCCATCATTGGCAGCGTGCGCCAGGCGGAACGGCTTTCGATTCAACATTGGACAATGGTCTATCTGCTGCAACATCCCAAATGGCAAGGGGACGGCATTGTGATTGAGCAGCGGGGCAAGCGGCATTTGTGCCTGCTCCCGCCGCTGGCTATGGAGACTACGGTGAATTGTCGGGAAGAACGGCCGTTAGACACCACCCTCCCCATTGAACTTACCAAGGTCAATCTGCCCGCCCTGGAAGCCCAATTCCGTGCCGTTGAATAGCCTTTTACACCTTAATCAAGGGGGGAGTTGCATGATACAACTCCCCCCTCTTCCGGTATCAAGGGGAGTTGTGTCATACAATTCCCCCCTGCAACAACGAGTGAACTATGAGTGATGGTCAAGAAATTGTAGTACTTGAGCAAAAGAGCGTTTTCTTCTTAAACGATGAACTGATTGCCGTGCGTGCCGATGATAAGCAAGTCTATGTTTCCCTGCGCCATCTCTGCCAGGCACTTGGGCTAAATCGGCAAGGCCAAATGCAGCGAATTCGCCGCCATGTTGTTTTGATAGAAGGGTATAAAAATGCCGAAGTTGAAATACCCAATGCCGGACACCCACAGCAGGCTGGTATGCTGCGTGTTGACCTGGTTCCCATGTGGCTGTCTGGTGTAGATGTGCGCCGCGTCAAAGAAGAGATTAAAGATAAGCTGATTCAATACCAAAAGGAAGCAGCCAAGGTTCTATGGGAGGCGTTTCAAGAGGGGCAACTTACAGCCGACCTCTCGTTTAGCGATTTATTGCAACAGGCCGACAATGATGCCGTGCAAGCCTACCAAATTGCCCAAGCCATTATGAAGCTGGCTCGCCACCAAATTTTGATGCAGTCACAAATTCAAAGCCACGAGCAGCGGCTGGAACAAATTGAGGCCGTCTTGGGCGACCCTGGCCGCCATGTTACCCCCGATCAAGCCAGCCAAATTAGCCAAGCTGTTAAAGCCATTGCGATGGAACTGAGCAAACAAACCAAAACCAATGCTTATGGGGGTGTATATGGGGAGCTTTACCGCCGCTTTGGTATCACCAGCTACAAGCAGCTTCCGGCGGCAAAATATAATGGAGCAATGAGTTGGTTGAGCGAATGGTACCAGCAACTAACGGACAAGGCGCTGCCGTTTTGATGAACATACATGCCTACAAGAGAGCAGGAACAACAAGGGGATGCCTTTTAGCATCCTTTTGTGCGTTAAAGCAAGTTGCCAAAATCAGGCAGTTCAATATCACGCGCTACGCTTTGGGTATAAGACGGCCGTTTTCCCTCCACAAAAAAAGCGTGCAGCCCCATCGCATAAATCCACCGTTCGGTGTCGGCAATGGAACGGGCGCGGGTTGCCTGGTGGACTTCAACCGTTAAATCTTGGTATTCAGGTGGCAAACGCAGCGTGCGCTGCCAATATTGGCCGCGCATAGTGCTGGATTTGGTCGCCTTGGCTGTGGCTGACTTGCTCACTGCATCGAGGGGATCCACAAATGCTTTGGCTGATTTGGGTAACGGCCGTTTCTTCCCCTCCTCCCGCTTCACCGGTTTAGGGTCAGGCAACATTGCCAAGGGATCATCAAACTTGCTCATACACCACTGCCTCCGCAAACACCTTGTCCACTAACGCCTGATACGCCTTGGTCGGCGCACTGTCGGGAGCCGACTCGAACAGCGTCAGCCCACCCAACGCTGGCGATTGCTCCACAATCACCGTTCCCGGCACCGCCAAACTGACCGTTTTGCGCCCATAGCGGCGCACCAAACTGGTCAACATCTGCCGCGCCAGCTTTTCGCGGGGGCGGACAAAGGTTGGCACAATTGCCCCAATCTTGATGTCTATGCCGCGAGCCTGCTCTTCAATGATGCCGTTCGTATGATTAACCGTCGCCGCCGCCCCGTGAAAGTCCACCTTCACTGGCACAATGGCTTGGTCGGCGTATTTGTAAACGGCCGTTTCCAGCATATCCAACGAAGGCGGACAATCCAGCACAATAAACTGAAACGCTTGCCGCAAGGGGTCTAAATAATATTCCAGCAAATCATCCACGGGTACGGCCGGCGTATCCTCATCCAAACTCAGGTTGGCCGAAGACAAAACATTTCGTGCCAGCAGGTTGCTCTTGGCTCGTTTCAGCCGGTCACTGGCTGGCAACACATAAAGGTTTGGGCGCGCCGGGCCACCACTGTCGCTGCGGTCAGCACTAATAATACTTTCGCGCAAGGTCGCATGTCCAGTCAACACTTTGCTCAGGCAGCGGTCACCAGGGTCAATCCCCAATGCCCGCGACACATCCCCCTGCGGGTCAAGCTCCACCAAGATCACGTTCCCCCCACCCTGCTCTTCTAGCTTGATTGCCAAACCGTGGGCGAGGTTAACGGCCGTTGTTGTTTTGCCCACCCCCCCCTTGCGATTGACCGAAGCAAGTACAGTTGCCATCCTTCACTCCTTTGCCTTCAAGTATGTATCATTGCACATACTTTGATTCTTTAAATGTATACTGCGATTCTCAGTATACACAAGTATACATACTTTGTCAATTTACCTAATTGCTAGGAACACCCTCTCCCAACCTTGCCACGCTCAAACCCAAAACGGCTCTCAAATAAGCTTGTGCAATAATTCACAAGTGCCGCCAAGACACAAGCTACCACGGCATAAGCATAGTTCAGCCAGCAAAAGTGCGTCTTATTATAATTTGAATTATTATAATCTCGATTATTATAAATGGTGTTTTGGGGCTTTTGCGGAGATTTATCTATTGTACGCTAAGGAGCCACTTGTGCCAATCATCTGCCTAACACAGGGAGCA
>JAGQGA010000421.1 GCA_020432595.1 Anaerolineales bacterium
TGGGCGATCTGTGGATTGACCAGCAGTACGGCATTGTCATCACCAACCCGCCCTACGGCGTGCGAATGGCTGAGTATCAGGCACTCAACCAGATTTACCTCGCCCTCAACAAAATGTTCCGCAAAAAGCAAGGTTGGTCAGTCTACGTCCTCACCGCCGACCGCAAATTCCCCGACTACTTCAAACGCGCCCGCCCCGACCGCGTTCGCAAACTCTACAACGGCACCATTGAGACCAACTATTATCAGTATTATGGAGAAAAACCACCGGAAAATTGAGGTTTGAGAATGGGAGACGAATGATCGAGAACGTCATCCATGCCTGGTTCTCACATGATCAACTGTTCTCTATCTTGCGTAGTTTACTCATCAAAATGATAAGCTGCTGTAGGCTCGCTGTTGAAAACACTCTTTTAAGGTCTCATCAGGTATGATAGCAGCTAACTCCGTAATCAGAGTCTCTGCAGTCGCCAGTGCATTCTCGGCTGCTTCCCACTGCCCCAAAATACTGTAAAGTCGTCCCATACTCGCATAAAGTCGCCAGAGTAAAAACCGTTCTCCTGTGGCCTGGGCATTGGCAATGGCGACCGGCAAAAGCGGTAAAGCATCTTCTGGGCAGCCACTTGCTGCCAATGCTTCCGCCTTTAATTGCCACAGAAGCGTGATAACACGCCCCGGTAACAATCCCCGTGCCGAGGCGATTAACCGCTCCATGATGTCCAGAGCTATTGCTGCCTCTCCCTGCGCTAAAGCTAACTCAGCCCGCCGCATCCAACAGTAGCGTCTGCTCAAGGTGTCCATAGGGGTTTGTTCTGACACCACCATTGCCAGACAACACCCGGCTGAATCCAAATCATTTAGTCCTAAGTAGGCTTCGGTCAATGTTCCGCTTACCAGGTAGATCCACTGTGGGGAGTTCAGGTCTTTCGCCAGGGCCAACACGCTTTCCAATTGTTCTTTCGCTTCCTCATAGGCAAATAAGGCGACATGCAACATGCCTAGAGCAAATCGGGTAGCGACTACCCATTCGCCATGTCCAACTGCTGCAGCAATTTGGAGGCCACGCTGCATGATCTGAAGGGCAGCTCCAAAACGGCCGTTTACAATATGCCACAAACCATACGTCCAATGTGCCCAGGTCTCTTCTGAAACTGAACCAGTCTCCCTCGCAACTTGAAGTGCCTCATCAAAGTCCGAAGAAACATTAGGCGCAGGCATAGCGGGCACAGAAACCCCATACACCAACACCGAGCCAATAGTAGCACGCCCTACCAAGCTAGATGCCAACCGTGGACGATTATCCAATGCTCGAAACAGGGCAACAGCTTGATCATAATGACGGAGACATTGATTTAGATCGCCACCCAACATATTGGCAATTCCCAACAGATCAAGCGTATTCGCCAATTCTTGCTGATCGCCAAAATGATCAAAAATAGCCAACGCTTCCTCGTGGCAAGCAATAGCCTGTTGGGAATTCTCATCGTTGGCATACCAGTTACCCATCCAGTTCAGGCTTCCTGCAAGCAAGGCTTGATCGTTAACACCACGCGCCAGTTCCAATGCTGCTTCAAAATATTCGCGGGTCTGGTTGTAGTTGCGTGAAGCCCACAATCGCCCCAAATCAATCAATGCTTGCCAAGCTATTTGATGGTTACCCGCAGCTTGGGCAAGCCCGAGGATCGTGGTGTGATCGCTGTCTGCCTGATTGAAATCACCCAGCCTTTCAGAAGCTATGCCACGCCCACGGTGCAGCGCAACCAGCGAGACCACATCTGGGGAAACCTTTTCCGAAAGCTGAATAGCCCGCGTATAGTGGGTAATGGCCTCCCTACTCTCGTAAAGACGTGCGGCACGGTCGGCAGCCAAAGCTGAATAATGGAAGGCTTGTTGGTAATTATCGGCTTGGTAAAAGTGATGGGCTAAGGTTACGGCTATCTCGTCTAATTGACCTGCATAAAGCTTTTCCAAGGCTGTGGCGACATCTCCATGCAATAGCTGCCGCTCTCTCTGGCTTAGAGATTGGTAGAGATATTCCTGAAAGAGAGCATGACCAAATTGGTAACGGGATATCCATCCTTGACCCGTATAAACCACTTCCTGTTCGCGCACAAGCCGGTGCTGCTTTTCTATATCCTGTGACAAACGATGCAGCAAGGCTCTTTCGTCCAAATGGGCCACGTCAGCTAACACTTGCGCCGTGAACAGTTCTCCCTCCACGCTGGCAATGGCGAGCACCTCGCGCAATTCGGGATCAAGGCGATCCATACGCTCTGCAATCACTGCCTCTACGCGAGCCGGAAGACCTTCCCAAGCCAGGGTTGGCCCTTCAATCCATGCCTGGTCAGCATCACGGATAAGTTCGCCCCGTGCCTGCATGTTGCCGAGCAGTTCAAGCGTGAAGAGAGGATGCCCCTTAGTACGCTCAAACAGACGGTCACGGAACCGTTCTCCCAAGCGATTATGCTCACCGTCTAAAAGGGCATCTGTGAATTTGCGTTCTTCCTCTTTTTCAGCTTGGCCCAATTCTATCCAGACATCACCGAAGACACGCTTGCATTCGTTTAGCACTTTGGCAAGGGGGTGGCGTTCGCCGCTGCGATTTAGGGCAACCTCTTCAGGGCGATAGGCACAAACGATCAAGAGCCTGCTGCCCACATCAGCGAGCTGGCGGCTGAGGTGGAACAGGAGGGCAATGGAGGCGGTGTCTGCCCATTGGAGGTCATCGAGAAATAGCAATAACGGCCGTTTTTGCGCCACCGCATACAGCACATTTGTTACCTGCTGGAATAGATAGCTCTGTTCCAAATCCTTTGTTGTGACCCTACGGCGTTCAACTTGCTCTCGCAGGCGCGGCAGCCACGGCGCAACGGTTTGCCCCACAGCCGCCGAACGAGACAAAAGCACCGTTCCCGATACAAAGACCTCAAGCAAATCGGGGTCTTGGTTTAGCAAGGCAGGGATCACAAGTGCAGAGGCATCCCAGAGCCGCTGGGCATGGTCACGACTGATCGTTCCAGCCTGCCAACGACCTTCAATATCTCCGGTGAGCATTGCCAGTGCTTCGCGGTAAGGCAAATAGGGGTCGCCCATGCCAGCGTAGGCGTTGCATTTGCCGCTGGCAACCAAGAGGCTAGGGTGCTTTGCCATCGCCTGTTGGGCAAAGGTGGTCAGCAGCGCGGTTTTGCCACGACCGGGGCCACCGGTAACAAATACAACGCGACCTTCTCCAGCGAGGGCGGTTTCGAGGAAGCTGTCTAATTGGGCTAACTCACGTTCGCGGCCGACGAAAAACGGCCGTTTAAACCTATGCTCCGCCGACTCATCCGTGAGAAAGGCGGGAAGCTGTGGCGGCAGATCGAGTTGACCCTGCTTGATCTGCTGATAAAGTGTGACTGTCTCTGTCGCCGGTTCAACGGCCAACTCCTCCCATAACACCTGCTGGCACAGCTCAAACTGGTGCAGAGCCGCGCCACGCTGCCCTGTCCACGCCAAAAAGCGCATCATCTGCCGGTGCGTTTCTTCATCCCACGGAGCAAAGCGTAGCAAGTGACGGGCATAGCGCAAAGCAGCAGGGTAGCGGCCTCGTCTAGTAAGCCCCTCGATGACCTGCTTCAAGATGATTTCGGCACGACTACGCCAGCGTTCCCGCTCATTCAGCAGCCAGTTCTCAAACTCCAGATTGTCATCCAGAACAAGGCCTTCGAGAAATTCACCGCCAAGCAAAACGGCCGTTTCTTCCCACCGTTCTTGCATTTCAAGCTGCACCAGGCGGTCAACATCAACGATTGTGCTGGCAGAGGGAGCAAAGGCTACTGCTTGGCGATTTAGCTCCCAACAATCGGGCAAAATTTGAGCCAGATTGTGGAGTTCGCGGCTGAGGTTGGCGCGCCCCTTGGCTGGCAGTGCGTCAGGCCAGAACAACGCCGCCAAAAAGTCGCGGGCGACGGGGCGGCGTTCGGCAGCAAGATAGCCAAGTAGCGCCACCGTGCGCCGCGAACGGAAGCGCGGCACACCGCTTGCCAATGTTTCATGGGCATCGCTATCGTTTTCGGAGACTTGATCAACGCCAACCGGCCCTAGCAGCCTGAGGCGGCGCATAATCTTTTGTGTCATTTTCAACTCTGCGTTTCGGTTCCCCTGGCAGTTTTGTGCGTTGGGGGTAATGTGAAAATCATACCAGGTGGAGTGGATAAATAGTGGAGAGTTGTCCTGTACACTGATACTGTATCAACAACAAATCCTATTTACGTTTAGCATTATAAAGCCGACGAGGGTGAAACGTAAAGAGCATAAGCAGATGGATTTGTCTATGCAGATAAAAAAATTTTTGCGTAGAGGATAAACGGCCGTTTTTACCCACCCCAAAAAAGTGATTTCAAAACGGCAAGGAGAAAAGTGTTGTCATGACAATCTCAGGAAAACGGTTAGAGGAAAAAAGCACTTCCATGAATTTTTCGTGGGGGCAACTGTTGGTAGCGCTTCTCTTGCTCGTTGTGGGGCTGCTTGCTGGCTATTACATCACTTCAGCCTTTAGCAGCAGCACACCCAGCGAAGCAGAAATTGCCGCAGAGGTGGCAGAAATTAGAGGGATGTCGGTCAAATACGCAGCTGCCTTAAATGCCGGTGACTTTGAGAATTGGATTGTTTTGTGGGATCCAGAAGGCGTGCGGATGCCGCCCGATCAACCGCAGAGTGTTGGTCTCGAAGAAATTCGGGCGACGGTGGAGCCGGGTTTTGAAGCCTTTGATTTCAGCAACTTTGCTGTCAGCATTGATGAAATTCTGGTTTTTGGCAACAAAGCCTATATGCGCGGCCCGTACCATTTCTCGATGACACCAAAAGAAGGCGGGGAAACGCTCAATTTTGAGGGCAAGTATCTCAGCGTCCTCAGAAAACAAGCTGACGGTTCCTGGAAATTCTATATTGATTGCTTCAACTATGATGGCCCACCCGCCTAACCATGCTGAATCGCTCGTGCTAACATGAAAAGCTGCCCTCAAAAGAGGGCAGCTTTTTTGCTGATAGGCCCCAAAGGGAGGAAGTGATGATTAAGCAAATTCTTCAAGTTGTTGCGCGTACTTTCATTTTGCTCTCTCGGCTCTTTGGGAATTCAGGGGGTTGACTTGCTTTTGACGTGGTGCGTGGTGCGTGATACGTGGCACATGAACCTT
>JAGQGA010000422.1 GCA_020432595.1 Anaerolineales bacterium
GTCCAGCTTTCTCTGCCGGTGGCAGCCACGATGCCGTCAAAGGTAAAGGGGTAGCTGTCGGTAACGCGCTCAATGCTGTTGGCAGCCAAGGTGCCATCGGGCAGGATGTAGCCTTGAACGCGCACCCCGTCGCCCAAGACGATAACACCATCAATGATGGTTTCGTCTGTAATGGCGATGGTTTTACCGGCCACAATCCATGCTTTTGCTTCGATGGCGATAACTTCGCCGCTGAGTTGAAACTGGTTGGCGGGGTTGTGGTGCAGGAGGGTGATGAGGATGGCAACCAGCGTGCCGTCGGGCTGCCGATAGCCGGTGACGTGGGCAATGTCGCCAATCTGGGGGTTGCCAATGATGACTGTGCTGTTGGTGGTGGCAAACGTTTGCCCGCCGATGATCCAATCGAGGCCGTTTGCCGTGACTTCACCTTCGCCGGTAATGATGAACTGGGGTGGGGTGGGCGGTTGGCTGGGGGCGATGGTTGTGAGCTGCCCGGCAATTACGGCCACGGTGCTGCTTTGGTTGGTGACATCAACCCGCCCTTCGCGGACGAGAAACTGGGTTTGGGCAGCGACGATGACCTGAAAAACGGTGCCACGGGCAACGCCGGAGCCGTTGGGGGTGTTGACTTCGTAACGGGAGCCACCGTCATGGCGGAAGGCGACCTGGTGCTGGCTTTCGCCAAGCCACTGGGTCATGAGGATGGTGCGGAAGCCGTCGGCTGGTTTTTGGGCGTCAAGCTGGTCGAGGGAAAGTTCGCTGTTGGCGGATAGGGTGGCTTCGCTGCCGTCGTAAAAGAGGATTTTGGTTTTGGAGAGGGGGTAGGTGCGAAGACGCTGCCCGGCTTGGAGTGTGGTGCCGCGTTTGGCTTGGTGCCAACGGCCGTTTTTGTCCTGTACTTCAACCAGCCCGACGGCTTCCTGAATGGTGGCCGTGTGGGCATCAATAAAGGGAGAGGATTCTAAAATGGGGAGAAAGGCTTGGGTTGTGGGGTCGTTGGCGGCAGGGGAGATGGTCGTGGGGGTGGGTGAAACGGCCGTTTCTTCTACCGAATTTTGTGCCATTTCTGCTGGCTGATTTTCGGCCGGCTGCGTTGGGTTGGTCGCCGCTATTTCTGCCACCGTTTCGCCTGTTTCTGCTGCTGGTTGGGCGTTTGGTCGCAGCCAGTACAAGCTAAGGACAAAGATCAGCCCGACAATGGCAATGGTAACGGCCGTTCTCGGCCAACTGGTCAAAAGCAACTGCCAAAAAGGTAGCGATTCCTGTTTCATAGCTGTTTCCTTAGGTACAGCAGCCAAAAGCCGCGCTCGTTGTTGGACAATAGCAGCCGGTGTCGCCTGCGGAAAAGGCATTTCGCGCAGCAAAGCCGCTAATTGTAATAGTTGCTTCTCCGTTGCTGGCAATTCTTCCAAGCAATTGGCTAACGGCTCTCCCGCTTCCAGGCGTTCCAAATGGGTTTGTAAAACATCTTCAAATTCATTCATGATGTTGCCTTTTGCTGCAGCGTTGCCCGCAGTGCTTGCAGACCACGATGTTGCAGTGATTTCACAGCCGGCACCGTTTTGTTCAAGCTGATGGCAACCTCTTTGATTGGCAATCGAACCAAAAAACGCATCACTACAACTTCACGCTGCTCTGGGTCAATCTTTGCAAGTGCTTCGGTGACAGATGAGACGGTGATTTTGTGTTGCACCACGGTATCAAGTGATTCTGTACTTTCCATAAGATTTTCCACCTCGTCGAGGGGAATCTGTCTTGCCGACTGACGAAAATAGTCGGTTAGTAGATTGCGGGCAATGCGGTAGAGCCAGGCGCGAAAGGGGGTGCCACTGTCTTGGTAATGGGGCAAATTTTTGACCATTCGGGTAAATATTTCACCTGTCATATCTTCGGCCGTTTGCTGGTGCTGTACTCGTGACCAGACAAAGCGATAGATATGGGGCTGATGCCGGTCGTATAGTTTGCCAATAGCTTGTTTGTTGCCGCGTTGAGCGCGTTTGACTAACTCTGTGTCATCCATAATGTTGCCTGTTCTGTAATAGAGAACGGATAGGTGCCCAAAAGGATTCAGCACAGTAGCATGATTAGGCTGACAAAAGGGCTAACCAGGTCAATGTCCCTGACTTTTTCACGGTTTCTTTATGGGGTTGAGTGGGGGAAGAGGGGAGATAGGGGAAAAACGGCCGTTTTTCCCTCAAACACAAAAACCCGACCCACGTTAATCGTAGGTCGGGTTTTGCACACTAAACAATAATCAGCTTTACTCTTGCTCGCGCTGTTCCTGAAGCTGCTTCACGAGGCTATCTTGCAAATGGTTGGGAACGCGCTCATACTTTTCAAACGTCATGCTAAAGATGCCGCGTCCTTGTGTCATTGAACGTAAATCAGCCGCATAGGTTAACATTTCTGCTTGTGGTACCAACGCTTTGATGATGCTCTTATTGCCATCTGAATCTATCCCCTGAATAGTTGCTCGGCGGGTGTTCATGTCTCCCATGATGTCACCCATATAGTCAGATGGCACAGTAACGGAGACATTATAGATTGGCTCCAGCAGAACCGGATTGGCTTTCATCACAGCCATTTTGAAACATTCTCGGCCGGCAATTTGGAACGCAATTTCTTTTGAGTCTACCGGATGTTCTTTCCCATCATAGACAATGGCCTTGACCCCATATACAGGATAACCAGCCAGCACGCCCCCTTCCAGTGCCTGACGGCATCCCTTTTCCGTTGCCGCCACAAACGGAGCCGAAATGGCACCGCCAAAAATTTCAGAGGCAAACTCAAATTGCTCATTGTCATCTATAGATTCAACGCGCAAGAATACACGCCCATATTGCCCAGCACCGCCCGTCTGCTTTTTGTGCGTGTAGTCTGCCGATTGGGTTTTAGTGATGGTTTCACGATAGGGAACCTTGGGAGTGCTGGTAGTAATGTTAACCCCGAACTTGGATTTAGCTTTTTTGATGGCAATTTCCAGATGGGTTGTTCCCATGCCGGAAAGAATGTTTTCATGGGTTGCTTCTTCCGTATGCGTGCTTAGCGTGGGGTCTTCAATGATAAGCCGATGGATGGATTGATTAAGTTTAGCAACATCAGATTGGGAAGCAGGATGAATTGCTACGGAAGCGATGGGATTTGGTTGTTCAATTGGGGCAATGCTAAGTTTGTGGGCACGGTCACAAAGGGTGTGGTTGGTTTGGGCATCGCCTAGCTTGACCACACTGCCAATGTCACCACTGTGCAGCCGGGGCACAGATTGGCTTTCTTTGCCGGTCACTGCCTGTAGCGTACCAACGCGAACTTCGCTATCGAGATTGGCATCCCAAACGCGAGAATCAGACTCCAAGGAGCCACTAAAAATGCGGATATAGCTAGTGCGGCCATAGGTGTCTTCCCGGGTTTTGAAGATAAAGGCGGCCAAATCAGCGTTGTCATCGGCTTCTAACACAATATCCTCACCGTCTGTATTGGTAGCATGGGTTGGTTGAGCCTGGTTTGGTGGGGGAAGGAGGCGATAGAGGGCGTTTAAGGCAGGAATAACGGCAATCCCTGGTTGTGGAGCTGAGTAAAGAACGGGGATGCACAGCCCTTGCAGCATGGCTAAACGTAGCCCCCGAACAATATCTTCGTCTGGAAGGGTGTCATTCTCGAAGAACTTTTCCATTAGCTCGTCGTCACCTTCGGCAGCCGCTTCAATGACGGCCATGCGTGCTTCTTCGGCGGCATCGGCCAGATCGTCGGGGATAGGGCCTCGGCTGTCATCATCACCTAAGCGGGCTTCCATGGAGAGAAGGTCAACAACGCCTTTGAAGGTGGGGCCTTCGCCGATGGGGATTTGCAGGGGAATAAAGTTGCCTTGGAGGTTTTCGGTAATGCTGGTCATGACACGTGCAACACGGACATTGTCTCGATCCATTTTGTTGACCAGGATGACGCGGGGCATGTTTTTTTGTTCGATGGCTTGCCAGGCAAGCTCGGTGCCTACTTCGACCCCGGAAACGGCTTCAACAAAGATGATGGCACCGTCGGCAACTTTGATGGCACTATTGACTTCGCCAACAAAGTCTATAAAACCTGGCGTGTCGAGCAGGTTGATTTTGTGGTCACGCCATTCGAGGGCAGCCAAGGCGGTTGAGATGGAGCTACCGCGCTCTATTTCTTCTATCTCGAAGTCCATGGCGGCGGTGCCATTTTCAACTTTACCCAGGCGGGTGGTTGCACCGGTGTTGAAGAGGGCGCGTTCGACGAAGATGGTTTTGCCTGCTCCGTTATGCCCTGCCAGGACGACATTGCGAATCTGTCCGGTTTTGTATTCCTTCATTACTTGAGAACCTCTGCGCTTTTGAGATTTGTTTGATAATGTTCAGTGATTGCTACGGTTTTGTTTTCTGGCGGGAATGGGCAGCAATCTCTATGATTAACTCACATGTGTCTGAGTTTATGCCAGTGAACTCGGCGATTTTAGACGAAAGGTGGGTTGTTGTCAAAGCGTGCAACGCTGCGCGTGTTGCTGCGTATAGAGAAAAGATACATGATAATTGGGTAAGATTGGAGTGACACAGGTTATGAGTGAGTATGCAAATAAGGGACAAACGCGGCATCGGCAGAGTCGGTCGTTGTTTGGGCCGCTGCTGTTGATTGCGATTGGTGTTTACTTTTTGCTGCGTAATTTGGGGTGGGTGTCGCCCGATCTGCATTGGGGGGCGGTGCTGCCGCTTTGGCCGCTGCTGCTGGTGCTGTTGGGGATAAATATTATTGTCCAGCAGGCTCCGCGCCCGCTGGGGTCGTTTTTGAGCGGGGTGGTAGGGCTGGTGGCAGTTGCAGTGTTTGGCTATGTGCTGTTTTTTGGGGTGACGCACCCGCTGCTGCAGCGGCTGGGGGTGCGGGAGGAAACGGCCGTTTGGCAGCAAGACACAGTTGCTTTTTCGCGTGAGGGGGTAAAAACGGCCGTTATTCGCCTCAACTTCGACAACCCCAGCACCCGCCTATCCGCCTTAAGCGATAGTTCCAACCTCATTCAAGGCGAAATCAGCTATTTGGGCGACCTGCAATTTGAGACCGATGCGAGCGATGGAAAAGCTGAGGTTTCGTTGGGTGTTCGCAGCAAGCCGTCACAATGGCTGAACCCGGCTAACTGGCGTGGCGAAGATGCCAAAC
>JAGQGA010000423.1 GCA_020432595.1 Anaerolineales bacterium
CTCGCCCGCGCCGTTGCCACCAGCCTCGGCATTACCTTCAAGCGACTGCAATGCACCCCTGACCTGCTGCCCAATGACGTGACCGGCGTTTCAATCTTTGACCAGAAGGAGCAGGCGTTTACTTTTATCCCTGGCCCTGCCTTTAGCCACATTTTACTGGCCGACGAAATTAACCGCGCCACGCCGCGCACGCAATCGGCGCTGCTGGAAGCGATGGGGGAGCGGCAGATTACGGTGGATGGGGTGACGCATCGGTTAAAACGGCCGTTTTTCCTCCTCGCCACACAAAACCCCGTTGAATACGAAGGCACCTTCCCCCTGCCCGAAGCCCAACTCGACCGCTTTTTCATGAAGCTCAGCCTCGGCTATTTGGATGAAGCCAGCGAAAGCCAAATGCTGCTCAACCTGGGGCGGCAGCATCCCATTGACAGCCTTCAGCAGGTCGTAGACGGTCACCAAATCCCCGAACTTGCACGCACCATTTGGGATGTCCACATGGATGACACCTTGCGAAACTATATTGTTAAACTTGTTTTCGCTACACGCAATCACCCCGATCTACTGCTGGGGGCCAGCCCGCGTGGCAGCCATGCCCTCTATCGCGCTAGCCAGGCACTGGCAGCACTGGCCGGCCGTGACTACGTTCTCCCCGACGACATCAAACAGCTTGCCCGCCCCGTTTTGAGCCACCGCTGCCTGCTCCACCCCGAAAGCGCCCTGCGTGGCCGCACCGTTGCCGCCATTCTTGACACCATTTTGCTGGAAACACCGCTGGAAATCGGTGATATATAACGATTTCGGTAACTATACGGTGGAAAACCTGTGATATAAATGGTCATCATCCACATAAACAGCAGATTTTGGCAGATGGGCGCGGATTTTTAACGGCCGTTTCTCCCCACCACCTCATCAAACCACAAATAAGCATCCGGGTTTTGATCCGTGTCATTTTCCCCTTCCCCACACCCAACATTGCCTCCCCCACCCCACTTTGGTACACTGCCAGCCAACAACAATCAACGAGGTTTGTATGCCACTTCCAACACCCTTTCACACCCGCACCGCCCCCCTGTGCGAAAGCCATAGCTGGCGCGACTGGTCTGGCTATCTCAGCCCCAGCATGTACGAACTCAGCTTCGAGCGCGAATATTGGGCCATCCGCAACGCCGCCGGAGTTATAGACATCTCCCCCCTTTTCAAATATGACATCATCGGCCCCGATGCCGAAGCCATGCTCAACCGCACCGTCACCCGCGACATGCGCCGCTGCCGCGTCGGCCAAGTCTTCTACACCCCCTGGTGCGACGAAACGGGCGACATGCGCCACGATGGCAACATCATCCGCATCGCCGCCGACCATTTCCGCGTCACCACCGCCGACCCCATGCTGCGCTGGTTTGAAGATTGCGGCTACGGCATGGATGTCACCATAACCGATGTCTCCACCCGCTACGCCGCCCTGGCCCTGCAAGGCCCCAATTCCCGCGCTATCCTCAAGCAGCTCACTGCCAATCTCGACCTCGACACCCTGCGCTATTTCCGTATGGGCATGGGCATCATCAATGAACTTGAAGTGATGATCACCCGCACCGGCTTCACGGGTGATCTGGGGTATGAGCTTTGGGTCGAAGCCCAACACGCCGAAGCGTTGTGGGACAGCCTGATGCGCGTTGGCCGTGCCTATGGTCTGCTGCCCTTTGGCCTCACCGTGCTAGACATGGTGCGCGTGGAGGCGGGGCTGCTGTTGATTGAAGTAGACTACATTTCGTCTAACCATGCCGTCATTGACGGGCAAAAGTCGAACCCGTTGGAAGCGGGGCTGGGCTGGGCGGTCAATTTTGACAAAGGTGAGTTCATTGGCCGCAAACCGCTGTTGGCTGACCAGGAGCGCGGCCCGGAATGGCAGTTTGTGGGGCTGGAGGTGGATTGGGCAGAGTTGGAACGACTGTGGGCGACGGTTGACTTGCGGCCAAAGGTGGTGTATCGCACTACGTCGCGGGAGTCGGTTCCGGTGTATCGTGGGGGGACAAACGGCCGTTTGCAAATCGGCCAAGCCACCAGCCACCTCTTCTCCCCTCTACTCAAAAAATACATCGCCCTTGCCACCCTCAAAACCCCCGATGCCACCATCGGCAGCGAAGTTGACCTCGAAATGACCGTCGAATACAGTCGCGTCCTTGCCAAAGCCCAAGTTGTTCAACTGCCCTTCTTTAACCCTTCTCGTAAAAGAGAATGAGCAACCGAGGGCGCAATAATCCATGTTATAATGGGCAAAAACAGAGACAAAAACTATGAGTACAATCACCATCGGGTTTGACACATTCTTAGACTTCGCCAATTCAGGCGAGATTCTATTAGCTGGCACACGCATTGGTCTGGAACAAGTTGTTGAGGCGTATGAATCAGGAGCTAGTGCCGAAGAAATTGCCTGGCGCTATCCCACAGCGGCCCTCGATCAAATCCACGCCGCCATTGCCTACTATCTCTCCCACAAGGAAGAGGTACAAACGTATATCAACCACCTCCAATCGGCCAGCAACACCGACCAACTCACGGCTGCACTCCGGCACAAGTTAGACCAACGGCATCAAATTCGGGTTAAAAACGGCCGTATTCACATTACCCCCTCCACCGCTTCATGAAACCACGCTTCCTGCTAGATGAAAACGTCGAATTAGCCGTGCAGCGACAATTACGCCGCCAAAACATCCAGATGGAGGTTCTGGCTGTTGGCGACAATAGTGCTCCCCCTCTCCGATCTTCCGATCCCGCTATCCTGCAATGGGTTGAAACCTCTGGACACATCCTTGTCACCTGGGATCGGCGCACCATGCCAGAGCATATCGCTGATCACTACAATGCAGGTGGTCGGCTTCCCGGTGTCTTGCTCATTAGACACGGTACAACTTTAGGCCAAATCGTTGAAGCATTGCACCTGATTTGGGCTGCGGCTGATGCAGAAGAATATCAGGATACAGTGCAATACATTCCATGAATAAAAAATACGACGCAATCATAATCGGAGCCGGCCACAACGGTCTTACCTGCGCTGGCTATCTGGCTAAAGCTGGCAAAAAGGTGCTGGTGCTGGAAAAACGGTACCTAGTTGGCGGGGCTACCGTCAGCGAAGAAATCGTGCCGGGCTTCAAATTCGCCACCTTTTCCTACCTCGTCAGCCTGCTGCGCTCAGAAGTCATCCATGATTTGGAGCTAGTCAAACACGGGCTGCGAATGCTTCCCTTTGAAACCACCCTTGATCTAGCTGCCAACGGTGACTCCCTCTACCGCGAACCCGACCATTATCGCACCTATCGCGCCATCGCCCGCTATTCCAAGCGGGATGCCGAGGCGTATGACGACTACAAGCTGATGATGCGCCACGTCATCCATGCCGTGCGCTATCTGATGCACCACGCCCCGCCCAACATGGATTTTGATGCCAATCCGCAAGCGTTGATTGATTTGGCAAAACATTTAGGCACGGTGGACAAAGAGGTGCTGTATACGCTGATTCAGCTTCTCACCATCAGCGCCAACGATTTTCTTAGCCAATGGTTTGAAACCGACATCCTTAAGGCGGGCCTTGCCACCAGCGGCATGATTGGCTCGATGGTCAGCCCCAAATCGCCGGGGTCGGGGCTGGTGCTGCTTGCTATGTACATGGGCGAGATTGACGGTGTGTATCGCACTTGGCGTTTTGCCAAGGGTGGCACCGGCGGCGTAGCCAATGCACTGGCGGGGGCGGTACAGGCATTTGGTGCCGAAATCCGCACCAACACTCCCGTTGCCCATCTGATGCGCCACGGCGACGAGGTGCGCGGCGTAGTGCTGGAAAGCGGCGAAGAACTCACGGCCGATGTCATTGTCTCCAGCCTGACCCCGCAAATGACTTATTTGAAGCTGGTGGGGGAGGAAGGGTTGCCCAGCGACCTTGTGCAGCAGGTGAAACGGTGGAACAGCTTCGGCTCCGCTTCCAAAATCAATCTGGCTCTGGATGGTATCCCTGAGTTTAAGGCAATGCCGGGCTATGGGATGCACTTAGCCGGTGGCTTTAACACCAATGTCTCCATAGACTCCTTTGAACGGCTGTATGACACGGCCAAATATGGTGATTTTGAGCGGCATCTCTTTATTGATGGCGGCATTATCTCTTTTGCCGACCCGGATATGGCTCCGCCCGGCAAGCACGTCATGACCTGCTTTGTCATGTACACGCCCTATCATTTGCGGCAGGGAACATGGGATGAGCGGCGTGAGGAGTTGGGGGATGTAGTGGTGGACACGCTGGAACATTACATTCCCAATATTCGCCAGCTGATTGTGGGGCGGCAAATTAGCACGCCGCTGGATATTGAGCGACTCATTAATATGAGCGGGGGCAATATTTTTCAGGGTGAGCTGCGGCTGTCGCAAATGTTTATGATGCGGCCGGCCGCCGGTTATTCTGGCTACCAAACACCACTGCACAATTACTACATCTGCGGCTCCAGTGCCCACCCCAGCGGCGGTATCTCTGGCGCACCGGGACGACTGGCGGCTTTGCAGATTTTGGCGGATGGGGAGAAATAGAACGCGGACAAACGCGGACGAACGCGGATAAAAACGGAAAGAATATGAGCAATAACTATGATGTCATTGTAATCGGGGCTGGGCACAACGGGCTGATTGCGGCTCATGCTTTGGCAAAGGCGGGGAAGTCGGTGTTGGTAGTGGAGCAGCGGGGGCAAGATGAGGAGATTTTCCCTGGCTTTCGGCTGGCGTTGGGGGTGGATGATGATGCGGGGCTGCTGCGGCAGTCGGTAATTGATGCGTTAGGATTGGTGGAGAAAGGGGTGGTGTTTGTAGAGCCGGAAGTAACGGCGTTTGCTCCGCAGCTTAACGGCCGTTCTCTCACCCTCCACCGCAACATCCAACAATCTATTGCCAGCATCGCCGCCCATTCCACCCATGATGCCGGCCGTTTTGCCGCGTGGCGAGAGAAAATTGGGCAATTAACGGCCGTTCTCGATCCCCACCTCCAGCAAACCCCCACCCTCGAACAAATGGGAACCCTGCTGCTGGGGCAGCCCGAACTGGTGCGCTACGCCAACGTCTCCGCTCGTGAAACACTCGATTGGTGGTTTGAGAACGACGCGCTCAAAGGGCTGCTGGCAAGC
>JAGQGA010000424.1 GCA_020432595.1 Anaerolineales bacterium
CATGGTTAGCATCTTTGCCGACAATGGGCTACCGGCGGCGTTGGCGGCAACGGTTTATGTGCCGCTGGCGTTAACAACGGCCGTTGTTAATCTTGCCAGTGGGATGGTGGTCAACCGCTTTCCCATTCGCATCATGCTTGCCATTTCCCTGCTGCTGCAAGCCGTGACGTTAGTAATGGCGCAATATTTGCACTCGGTTACACTGGCCTTTGTGTATGGGATGATTCTTGGCATGATGATGGGGCTATCGCGCACCGTTAGCACTGTCATTTGGGCCGCCTATTTTGGGCGACGCTATTTGGGCAGTATTACCGGCCTGGTTTCTACCATTACCATTGCCGGCTCGGCACTTGGCCCCATGCCGATGGGCATTGCCCGTGACTTGTTGGGGAGTTATAACCTGGCGTTGAATTTGTTTGCCATCATTCCGCTCGTGTTGGCGGTAGCGGCGTTGTTTATTAAACGGCCGTCTAAATCATAGACCTGGGGCAGGCCCAAGGTATAGATTTGGCAAATGAGAAACCGGTTTGGATAATTGCGTTGGCGCACCCAAGTTCGCCAGCGGCATCGTTAGATTGGTGTGGTAGGATAAGTCTGTATATGTTGTCTGAGCAGTTGGTTGATGATTTGATACGAATGGGCAATGTCTCTGTGTTGCAGGGAATTTGCCGGGCGTTGGCGGTTGATTATGGGCGACTGCCGGGGCTGACGTTGGCAGCAAAGGCGGGGGCGCTGGTAGGGCAGATGGGGGAAAACGGCCGTTTACTCGACCTCGCCACGGAACTCATTGAGCGCCAGCCCCATCTTGCCAGCAAATATACTTCCCTGTTTGCTGCCAATACCCCTGGCGGCGACTGGATTGACGACATGACGGCTGGCGAAGATCCTCTGGCCGACACGATGATTACCATGCAGTGGCCGGGCGAAGAGGAGCGCATTGACACGGCGTGGCTGGCGCAAAACCTGACCGAGGCGCGGCGGCAGGTGAGGGATGAGGTGACGCTGGCGACAACAACGATCCGGCCTGAACGGGAAAAACGGCCGTTAACCAACCCCTACCAGCCCCAGCAACCCTTGCTGGATCGCCACATGTTTTTTGGCCGTGAACGGCTGCTGGCGCAGCTTGCTGAAGCTGTTCAGCAGGGTGAAAGCATTGCCGTGGTAGGAACACCCCATGTCGGCAAAACATCGCTGCTGCTACAGCTATGCCAACTGCCGCAGCTAACGACCCCGCTGCTGCTGGCCTACGCTGACTTAGGCTCAAAGGGAGATGAAGTAAAATTCGTCAATCGTATTTTGGGGCAGTGGGTGCGGCAGCTTGAACAAACGGTGTCTCCACCCAAGCTAACCGGCATGGTGGATTTTGCCCGCTGGGTGCGGGCGTTGACGGTGAAGGGGTTTCACCCGGTTTTATGTTTGGATGGTGTGGCCGACGGGACATGGGTAGCGTGGGAGTCGCTGTTAGCCGAGGGCATCATCACCGTGGTGACGGCTTCTCGCCGGCCGTTGGCCGAACTACAGCTTTCGCCAACCCTCCACCGGCTGCTGCGGCGGGTGGATGTGGGGCTGCTGCCAGAAACGGCCGTTTCTGACCTCCTCACCCTCCCCATAACCCGTGCTGGGTTGGCCGTACCCGAAGGCCTGGTGCCACAACTCCACAAACTGTGCGGCTCGCACCCGCTTTATCTCCATATTGCTGGGCATCTGCTGTTTGCCGGGCTGTCGGTACGCTCCTACAGTTGGGCCACGCTGCGCGATGGCTTTATGGCGCAGGCGCGACCGTATTGGCAAGTTTTGTGGGATTCACTGTCGGCGGGGCAGCAGTTGGCGCTGCAAACGGCCGTTCGCCCCCAGCCTTTTCCCGCCCCTTTGCAGCGCACGGCGCAAGTACTGCTGCGGCAAGGGCTGCTGCTGGAAGAACGGGGGGAATATCGGCCGTTTAGCCAGGGGTTTGGCGACTGGCTGCGGGACGGGTAAAGATTGCAGGGGAGCAGAGGGGCAGGGGGGCAGGGGAGATTTTTCTCCTCTGCTCCCCCGCTCCCCTGCACCCCTGCCCAAAAAAGGTGACGTAATGACAAATCCATTGGTAGAACTACAAGCCTACGGGCAAAGTTTTTGGTATGACAATATTCGGCGCAAATTTTTGCATGATGGGTCGCTGCAAGGGCTGATTGATAACGACGGGCTGCGGGGCATGACCTCCAATCCCTCCATTTTCGAGAAGGCAATTGGCGGCAGCGACGATTATGATGCTCAAATGCGCGAATTGGTGGCGGCTGGTGCCGACACAATGGCAATCTATGAGGCGCTGGCGCTGGCCGACATTCAACAGGCGTGTGATATGTTTGCTGACCTGTATACAGCAACCGACGGTGCCGACGGGTATGTGAGTCTGGAGGTGTCGCCCTATTTGGCGCGGGATACAGAGGGGACGGTGCATGAGGCAAGGCGGTTATTTACGGCCGTTAATCGCCCCAATGTCATGATCAAAGTCCCCGCTACTCCCGAAGGCATTCCCGCCATTCAGCAGCTTATTGGCGATGGCATCAACGTCAATGTCACCCTCATGTTCAACATGAGCCATTACGAAGCCGTGGCTCAAGCCTATCTCAGTGGCGTGCAGCAGTTGGTTGCCAACGGCGGCAACCCGCAAAAAGTGGCCTCGGTGGCTTCATTTTTTGTTAGTCGGGTAGATTCGGCCGTTGACAGCCAGCTCAAAGCACTGGCCGATCCGGCTGCCGAGGCGTTGTTGGGTAAGGCTGCCATTGCCAACAGCCGCGTGGTCTACCAGCGGTTTAAAGAAATTTTTCACGGTGAGGCGTTTGCCGCCTTGCAGCAAGTCGGTGCCAGCCGCCAGCGGTTGCTGTGGGCTTCTACCAGCACCAAAGACCCGTCGTATCCCGACACGCTCTATATTGACGAACTAATCGGACCAGAAACGGTCAACACCATGCCCCCCAACACCATCGAAGCGTTCCGTGACCATGGCACCGTTGCCAACACGCTGGAAAAAGAGGTGGATCAAGCCTACGCGACCCTGGATAATTTGGCCGAACTTCACATTAGCCTGGATGAAATTACGGAAACGCTGCAGGTTGATGGAGTTGTCGCCTTTGCCAAATCGTTTGATGTGCTGCTGGCAACCATTGCCGCCAAGCAGCAAGCGTTGGCATAACAGAAATGGGACGCAGATTGGACTGATGGACCTGATGGAACATTTGAATCAGGAAAATGTTGTTTCACAACCGCTTCGCGTATAGGTGAATCAGCGTCCCATTTATAAAGGAGCATTTGATGCAGCCTAGTATTACCGCCATTCTTTCATTGGCCGAAATTTTTGATAATTTGACGCAGACACAGTTTGAACTGGTGGCTTCTATTTGTGAGCCGCAGACATGCAAAAAAGGAGATGTGTTGCTGCGCGAGAATGACAACTCGGACGAGATGTATGTCATTGGTCGTGGCGGCGTGGAGATTTTGGTGACGCCGGGTTTTGCTGGCAGCAACAGTGACCAAGAGCCGCTGGTGCTGACTGAACTGCGCCAGGGGCAAATTTTTGGCGAGATGGCGTTGGTTGATGAGGGGGTGCGCTCAGCAACAGCACGGATAAGCCGCAACGACACAATGGTGCTACGCATTCGGCGGCATCGGCTGCTGCTGTTGTGTGACACCTATCCAGAGCTTGGCTACAAAATTATGCGGAATTTGGCGGTTGATTTGGCGCTGAAGATTCGTAATACGGATTTGACGCTGCGGCAGTATCAGTTGATGTTGTCCAATAATAAGTAGGTAGCTGGGTTTACCCGCTTATAAGCTTTGATCTAGTACTGACAAAGTGTTCAAAATAGCCACCCCTAACGGCGAAAAAGTGGGGGGGATAACCCTTTTGCGTTGTGGGCAATGGTCATATCATACGTGGAAAATCTGTTTCCCAAAGGTGAACGTTTTCCATGAGTACACGTATTCGTCCTTCCCGGCGGCGGGATGAACAGCAGAATCGGGCGGTAACGGCCGTTAACCCCCTGCTCAACACCCTCCCCCTCGTCGAAGTCATCAGCGAAGAGGGCGTGCAAGCCATCCACCGCGCCTCCATGCGCCTCCTCGGCGACGTGGGGATGCTCATCGTAGATTACCCACCCGCCCTGGAAATCTTCCGCCAGCACGGAGCCAAAATTGAAGGGGAGCGCGTGTGGATTGATGAAGACACCCTCATGCACTTTGTCCGCCAGGCACCCAGCACCTTCACCGTGCAGGCGCGTAACGCGGCCAACCATTTGCCCATCGGCGGCAACCACTGCGTGTTCGCCCCCATTTACGGGCCACCCTTCGTTAGCGATTACCAGCGCGGCCGGCGCGTCAGCACCATGGCCGACTTCAACAACTTTGCCAAACTTAGCCAAATGTCCCACGACATCCACCTTGCCGGCGGTGTTTTGTGCGAACCCAACGACCTGGACAACAGCGAACGCCACCTTGACATGTTGCTGGCGCTCATCACCCACAGCGACAAAGCTTTCATGGGCAGCGTCACCCACATCAACAACGCCCGCGACTCCATTACAATGGGCGAAATTGTCTTTGGCAAGCAGTCCATCCGTGAAAACCCCGGCATGATCATGACCGTCAACGCCTCCAGCCCGCTGCGCTACGACGACCGCATGTTTAGCGTTGTCCACGCCTATGCCGAAGCCGGGCAGCCGTGCCTTTTTACCCCTTTCATCATTGCTGGGGCGATGAGTCCCAGCACAATGGCTGCTACCGTCGCCCAGCTCAACGCCGAAGCCCTCTTTGGCATCTGCTTTGCCCAAATGGTTAACCCCGGCTGCCCGGCCGTGTATGGCTCTTTCCTTGCCAACATTGATATGAAAAGCGGCGCTCCCTGCTTTGGCACGCCGGAAAACAATTTGGCGATGTTTGCCGGGGGGCAGATGGCGCGGTATTACAAGCTGCCCTACCGTTCCGGCGGCAACTTCACCGCCTCCCGCATCCCTGACGCGCAGGCGGGGTATGAGTCGGCGACGACGATGTGGGCGACGATGCAGGCGGGGACGAATTTTGTGCTTCATGCAGCGGGGTGGCTGGAAGGAGGGCTAATTGCCAGCTATGAGAAGTTTGTGCTT
>JAGQGA010000425.1 GCA_020432595.1 Anaerolineales bacterium
TCAATGCGCCCCAGGTCGAGCAGATTGTTGACCAGCGTTGCCATTTGGTCAATGCCGCCCAAAATCTTTTCCGTATATTTGCTCTGCTGATCGTTAAGCTCCCCCGCCATCGAAAGCATGGTGGCGTAACCACGCATATAGGTCAGCGGGCTGCGGAGGTCGTGGGAGACGGTGGATACAAAGTCTGATTTTAGCTCGTCAAGCTCTTTGAAGTGGGTGATGTCGTGCAGCACCGCCACACGCCCGGCAATGTGGCCGTCATTGCCGATGATGGGGGAGGCACTGGTGTAGAAGGTGCGGCCATCATCCATCGGTATTTCAAAGTTGCGCGGCCGTTTGTCGGGGCTAAGGAGGGCATCGGCCAGTGGGGCAATGGCAATCATATCGCTGACGGTGCGCCCCATGAGTTGCTCAGATTTTTGCCCGAAGGTGCTTTCAAAGGCCGGGTTAACTGATTGAATGCGATTGGTTTGGTCGGTGACGATGACGGCATCGGGGGTGCTGCTGAGAACGGCGGCGAGGCGGCGGCGGCCACCCTCGGCGCGGGCAAAGTTGTAGGCGTTTTCCACCAGAACGGCCGTTTGTCGTGACAACGTCCGCAGTAAATTGATCTCTCCATCATGAAACTGGTGAGGTTGGGCATACCCCAGCCACAGCAGCCCGCGAAAGCCACTAGGCGACGAAAGCGGAATAGCAATGAGTGCTTGAACCGGCAGCGGCACCTCCGCTCCCAGCTCAAGCTGCTGCCGAATTTGGCTGGGGCTGGGAAGCGCACTGTCTTCGGTATGACGCAGCCGCGCCATGATTGCCCGATCCAACACCACCATCGCGTCGGCAAGCGGGCCTTCACCAAACTGGAAGGGATGAGGGGTGTTGGGGTTGAGAATAATGGCGCGGGCACCAACCGCCGTTGTGCCACGCAGTGCCCCTTTGAGAATGGCGGGCATCCCTTCGGACAAATCCATACTGTTGGAAACCTCGGTGCTAATGCTGAGGAGCAGCGACAGGTCATCTACCCGCTGCTTAAGCGTTGTTTGCATATCGGCAAAAGCCCGGCTCAGTTGCCCCAACTCATCGCTACGCTCCTTGTGGATGTCCAATTTTACCGGGTTGCCCATTGCCACAGCGCGGGTGGCGGTCACGAGCTGGCCGATGGGGTTGGTGATGTCGCGCCCCAGGAGGACGAGGTTGGCGTAAAAAGCGGCCGTGATCAGCAGCAACACCAGCGCCAACGGCATTCCAATGTTCACCGCCAAATTGAGCACCACATCATAGGGAGCCGTTGTCACCACCGTCCACGGCTGGTTAACGGCCGGAATGGTGTAGACCAATTCACGGGCGTTGGTTTGTTCATCCCGCCCTTCATAGGCCAAACCCTCCATATCACCGCTGCTGTGAAGCTGACGTGGAGCAGCAGGAGCCTGCCATGTTGCCAATAGCCGGTCGCTGCTATCGTCGCCATTATCACCCTTGCTGTAGGCAATGATGCGCGACTGCTCATCCACAATAAAGCCATCGCCTTGCCCGACGGTGCCGCGCAGCCCCGCCACCAAGCCAGCCAGTGACAGTTCAGGGACGCGGCCAATAAGGACGGCGGCCGACCGGCCGTCGCTGCCGGGTACAGGGACGATAAAGCTGACAACGGCCTCGTCGCTGCGGTTTTGAGCCGAGGTGAGGGTGGGGGCGTTGCTGGCGAGGGTGTCAGAAACGGCCGTTTGTTCCACCTCCGTCAAATCCACCACCGTGTTGTCAATTGGATAAAAGTTGAGGATAGTGCCATTGGCCGCCACCAGCAGCACCCGCCGGTAGATCGGGTTCGTGCGGTGAAGCTGGCGCAGCAAATTGTTTTGCTCATCCGAATTGCTGGTTAGCAGCACCGGGTTTTGGCTATATTCCACCAGCAAGCTTTGCGCCCGCGCCTGAAAATCGGGGATTTCCTGCGCCACCGTGCTGGCATTGTACGCCATCTGGTCTACCACAAGCTGGGTGGAAACACGCAGCGACACGGTGAAGACAACGGTGACAAGCAGCACCAGCAGCAGCACGGCAAACAAAACAAAGTTACCCAACAACCGCTGCATCAGGCTGCGCTGCTGAGGGGATGGTGCCAGCGTGGGCGCGGGGCGTAGGTGGGGCAGAGCGCGGAAAATGAGAAGTAACAACAGCCCGCCCAGCACACCCTCCAGCAACAGCGGGAACAGATGAGCATTCCCCGTACTAATCGCCAAATCCAACTCAGAGAGGGCACTGGCGCTACTGTTGCTGCTAGCAAAGGCGGCTAACCCCAGCAAAATAAAGGTGACACCATAGCTAAGACCACCGGCCAAAACGGGGTGGCGCAGCCAATGATAGCCACGCCCCAAATAATTTTGCCTCAGCAGGTGGCTGGCAAGCATGGCGGCTAAAGCGGCGTGAAAGATGTCAAATAGCTGGTGGCTGTGCCCCAGCGAACGGCCTAGCCCACTACACAAACCGACGATAAAAGCGGCGGCAGGGTTAAGCGTGGCGGCGGCGAAAAGGGGGGCAAGGGTGGCAAAGGGAGCGACGGTGGGGGCCAGTTCCTGAGTGGTGGCAAGTGGGGTGGGCTGGGTGAGAAAGGGTAGGGTGAACGGGAAAAGCTGGCTGAGGAGAAGGGCAAGGAGGGAGAGCAGAAAAACGGCCGTCCATTGTGACCTTGTTTGCTGCTGTAGTTCAGACCGATAGTGCCAAAGCAGTCCAATGGCCGTAGCTAGATAAACGGCTAATAACAGGTAGCCAAGGGGCTGGGCAGGCAGGGCAAGGGCGAGCGAATCTGTTGTCCCCCACAGTTGATTGGGCATTTCGGGTTAGTTTCCACTGATGCAGCCTTTGACAAACACCACCGCTGCAAGTTGACCATAACAATACATGGCTGGCATTATAGCATGGGGAGATAGCCATCGCAATTGGTTGGACAAGGGTACTATGGGGAAGGGGGCAACCCATGGGAACGAATAACGAATGTTGTTTGGCAGGCGTTGGATTTCTTGGTTAGACCAATTGTAAGTTTGGCCCCCTACTATGCAGGGCTGTGACAAAACGGCCGTTTTCCCCACCCCTCCATCCCCTCCTCCACGCCTACCTGGCCGAACAAGCCCGGTGGCAACGATTAACGGCCGTTTCCTCTCCACATCCTACCCCCCACTCCCTGCTGCAACAGCAACCACTGCCTACTCCCTACCGCCCCCTCACCCCCTTCACTCGCCACGATGCCCCCCTCTTCTTTGGGCGCGATGCCGTTACTCAGCGGCTTGTAGCAACCGTCACTAGCCAGCCGCTGGTGGCATTGTTGGGGGAATCGGGCAGTGGCAAAAGCTCGCTCATCCATGCCGGGCTGCTCCCCCAGCTAGACCCGACCACGTGGCAGACAATGGTGGTGACGCTGGCAGAACGGCCGTTTCTCACCCTCGCCCACGCCATTCTCAACCACCTTCCCCAGCCCCACACCACCAGCGAAGCCAACCAGCTCGCCGCCGCCCTCGCCAGCCAAACCATCACCCTGGCCGACCTGCTGGCTCATTTCAACCGCCCCTATGTCCAGCCCAAACGCTGGCTCATCATCGTCGATCAACTGGAAACCGTCCTGCCACCCGGTTCCCTTCCCGCTCCTACCCTCACCCTCTTTGACCACCTGCTGGGAACCCTCACCGCCGACAGCGGCAGCTTGGTCACACTGCTACTTGCCTTTCGCAGTGATGCCTTGGGTACAGCATTGCGCTACCCGCCGCTGGCCGTCGCTCTCTACGCCCACGACCTCCAGCTCACGCCGCTGTCCCAAGCCGCCCTCACCCGTGCTTGCGAACAGCCGGCCGCCCGCTTTGGTATCTTTCTGGAAAATGGCTTGACCCAACGGCTGCGCGACGACATTGGCACCGATTTGCCCCTGCTGCAACTGACGTTGGCAACCCTGTGGGAAGGGCGCGAAAACGGCCGTTTAACTCACCAAAGCTACGAGAGCCACGGTACCGCCAGCGGCATTGTCACTCGCCACGCCGCCGCTACACTGGCGCAACTGCCCACCAGCAGCCAGCCCGCCGCCCTCAGCCTGCTGCGCCAGCTTGCCACCGACCCCACCCCCTTCCCGCTCACCATGCTGCCCGCCGAAAATCTACCCTGGGTACAGACGCTCATTGCCTGCCGGCTGCTGGTTAGTGGCGAAGATGCCACCGCCCAACCCGTCATTCGTTTGGCGGCTCCCCACCTGCTGGCCGATTGGCCGCCCCTTCAGCCACACCAGCCAGCCACACCCGAACCGCCACAACCAGAACCTGTTCCTGTCACTGCCCCTCCCTTGCCCGATACTGCGCCACAGTTGCCCCGAAAACGGCGATTGGCGCGATTGACCCCGCTGTTTGGCTTACTGCTGCTGCTACTGTTGGCCCTGGGCTGGCTTGCTGCCAACACACTGCAATCTGGCGACGACAAGTTGACCCAAGCCACGGCCGAGGCCGCCCAGGCGACCGTTGAGGTAGAGGTGGCGCAAGCCATGATTGCCGAATTTGAGCCAACCTCAACCGCACCGGCGACTGAAGACCTGGCGCAAACAGTGCTGAATTTCACCCCGGACGAGACGCTGCTGCTGGCATATGAAGCGGTGACGCGGGCACGAGCCGCAGGCAGCGAACCGGCAGCAGCGGCGGTGGGGCGGCTTTACCAGGCACTGCTGATGCCGGTAAACCGAGGGGTGCTGCTGGGGCACACGGGCTGGGTAACGCACGTGGCCTACAGCCCCAATGGAGAGATGCTGTTGACGGTGGGGGCGGATAATACGGCGCGGCTGTGGGGCACAGACGGCCGTTTATTAGCCACACTCGACGGCCACCACGATTGGGTCACAAACGCCCTCTTCTCACCCGACGGCCAAACCATTCTCACCACCAGCGACGACGGCACAGCGCGGCTGTGGGATACGTCCGGGCAGCAGCTTCGGCTTTTTGATGGGCACAAAGGGGGAATTGAAACGGCCGTTTTCTCCCCCGACGGGCAGCAAATTGTCACCGTGGGCAGCGATGGCTTCGCCCGCATTTGGCAGCGCGACGGCCGCTTATTGGTTGAACTAGAGCATCTGGCCGGGGTGAGTGCCGTCGCCTTTAGCCCCG
>JAGQGA010000426.1 GCA_020432595.1 Anaerolineales bacterium
GGCTTTGGCCCTGACGTTATCAGCCTGCGGTGGCGGTGATGAACCAGAAGCCGACACAGCTGATGAAACGGCCGATACCGCCGACACAACTGATGAAGAAGAAATGGAAGAAACGGCCGTAGACTGTACCGGCGAAACTGGTGAAACTGAACAAGAAGGCAGCCACCAAACCCCAGACACCTTCTCCGAACCTGAAATTTTTTATCCTGAAACGGATGAAGCCCTTGATAAATTTACGATCAGTTCCGGCGTGGTTAGTATTGAACGGGATGTAAAAGAAATTGCGACGCTGGCGCAAAAAAGTGTGGCGGCAAGGCAACTTGCCCAGCCCGTGGTTTCCATCTTGGATCAGCGGTTGCTCTATTGGCCCATTGGTTCGGCCGGCGTGGCCGACAATGCCGCCGTGACGGAGTGGGGCGAAAACATGACGGTGATGCGGTATGCTGGGGCATTGCTCTGCGGCTACATTGACCGTCCGGGCACCAGTGCCGTCATCACACTGCTGCGAAGCCTCACCGGGTTGGACGACCCCAAATTTGATTGGAAGACGTTGGGGCAGCGACAGGCCACGCAGGGCGTGACCGATGCCGATATTTTTCAGGAATTGTTACAGCCGGGGGAGCGAAGCAAAATTTTTGTGTATGTGTCGGAGCCTAACCAATCGTTTGCTGAGCAAGACGCGGCGAACGAGGTTTGTTTTTTCTATTTGAATCCAGGGCAAGTGGGTAAAAATATTGCGCGGGTGGATATTCCGCGTTGGGTAGCGGAGGATGAGGGGGCAGTAACGGCCGTTCATAGCCTCATCGTTGACCAGTGTCGCATTTTGGGTGATTATCCCTACGTCATTGCCCGCGCTGATGAAATGGCTGTGGTCGGCCGGCAAGATGCCGCTGAACTCAACTTCATGATTGACGTGGTCATGGAACGACACGGCATTAGCGAAGCTATAACTTCCAAACAGGGCAGCAAAGAGTTGGCGCGTGGTGGTCGCACTCGTCACGAAGGAATATGATAGAATGCACCCACAGGAGACCTCATGACAAATAAAAAGATCGCATTTGGTTGGTATGGAGGGAAGTATAGCCATTTAGATTGGCTATTGCCCTTATTACCAGAAGCAACTCATTATTGTGAACCATTCGGTGGCTCAGCTGCTGTTTTAATAAATAGACAGCCATCTCCTGTTGAAACATATAATGATATTGATGGGGAGGCTGTTAATTTTTTCCGTGTCCTTCGTGTACAAAAAGAGGCTTTGGTAGAGGCCATTGGGTTGACACCTTTCTCCAGAGAAGAGTTTCGCAATGCCATTAACGACACTCCTAACTCTCTCTCCGATTTAGAACGTGCACGTCGTTTTTTTATAAGGGCTCGTCAGGTACGCACTGGCTTGGCGCAGTCTGCAAGCGAAGGCCGCTGGGCACATTGTAAATTGACCAGCCGCGCCGGGATGGCTGGTGCCGTTTCTCGGTGGTTGGGGAGCGTTGAAGGATTAGCTGAGGTTGCCCAACGTTTGTTACGTGTCCAGATTGAAAATGATTCAGCTATTCAAATTATTAAACGATATGATAGCGAAGAAACTTTGTTTTATTGTGATCCACCCTATGTCCATGAATCACGTTCAGATACAAATGCGTATGCTTATGAGATGAGCGATGATGAGCATCGAGAATTAGCCGATGTCTTGCATGGCACTAAAGGCAAGGTGGCTGTTTCCGGTTATCGCTGCCCTCTTATGGATGAGCTATATGGGGATTGGAATAGGGTCGAGGCTCCTGCTCGCAAAGCGCATTCAACTAATACCCGTCCCGATAGTTTAAAACAAGACAGGACAGAAGTTCTATGGATGAATTATCCTCTTGAGGAAATTGCGGAAGATCAGGAACAAGAGAAATGCCAGCCCCAGACGAAATACTTGAGAACGCTTTTCGACGTGCTCGAAACAGTTTGAAGAAGCCGTTGATCAGCAATCAACAGATTCTAAATCGGGTTAGTTATGTTGCCCGTAATTTAAGCAACCGGGCTGGCGCACGCATGCTGATAAGCTGTGCGCTGGCGAAAATTCATCGGCCAGATGTTGATATTCGCAAACCCTACACAGAAATAGGTGATCTTGATTCCTTTTCTGGCCGTGCTGAATATGATGAAAAATATGTTTGGCCTTTTGCCGTTAAATATCAGCTACCAGTTAATGCCACAACAGCATTCCTAACCCCTGGTTTTCGCACCATCAATGTGCCGCTTGCGTTGCCGCTTGCTATTAGTGGTCGTCCCAAGCAGATGTATATTGATACAATCCAGTTGCTAGACGACGTGTATCAAGAAAAGATAACAGCTGATTTGCTGCTTGAAGAAACCATTCGGCAGTTACTTTTGCTAAAACAAGAGCAAGAAGAGCGCATGGTGCAGCTTGTGCAGGCGTTGCAGACAACGACCCATGGTGTTCCGCTTTCGGTAGAGGAAATCGTTCAATTAATTACGCAACATTTATCTAGCCCTAAAACGAGTCGCTTGCCCGTTTTGCTTGTTGCTGCTGCTTATCAGGTTGCCGGGAATCAATTGGGAGAGACTATACGACCGTTGTATCCACATAATGCGGCGGATGAACAAACTGGTGCTATGGGCGATATTGAAATAATGCTCATGGAGGAAAACAGGCTAGTGACTTGCTATGAGATGAAAGCAAGAGCAATCACAATAGGAGATGTTGAGATCGCTTTGCAAAAGATTGCTCGTGCTGGTACACAGGTTGATAGTTACATTTTTATTACGACAGCCTCTATTGATGAAGACGTGATTGAGTACGCAAAAACCCTTTACCGCGAAACCAATGGCATTGAGTTTGCCATTTTTGATTGCATTGGCTTTTTGCGGCACTTTTTGCATCTTTTTCATCGGGTGCGGCAGGATTTCTTGGAAGCTTACCAATCACTTTTGCTGGCCGAACCAGAAAGTGCCGTGAGCCAGCCGGTGAAAGAGTTGTTCTTAACGTTAAGAAGGGTCGCAGAGTTTGACAGGAGCGATGAATAGGCCAAGATTATGCAAATGATGAACCAACACATCGGCCGTATTTTGCGGGCATCAACAACGGGGTTTGCCGTGGGTTGCCGCGTGGGGCAATTGAGCATTCCCGCCTTTGGCGGGCTGGTGCGAGCCAAGCCGGTGGATGACCGCGAAGCGATTTACGGCCTCATCTACAATATGAGCATTGACGACGACCCGCTGGTGCGGCGGCTGGTGCTGGCGGAAAATCCGGCTCCGTCGGTGATTGAAGACCAGCGCAACAACCGGCTGCTGCCCATTGAGATGAGCGTTTTGGCAGTTGGCTATGAGTTGGATGGTGTGATTAAGCATGGTTTGCCGCCGCGCCCACCGCTCAACCTCGACCCGGTAGAATTGGTGACAGTTGCCAGCGACGTGCGTGGCTTTACGGAATCGCTGGGGTATTTGCGCCTTATTCTTCGCGCTGTTGGCAGCCCGGTTCCGGTAGATCAACTGTTGGTGGCACATATTGCTTCCGCTTATCAACTGCGCGGCAATGACCAGGCGTGGGCACTGGGCGTTGTCCACGAGCTGATTGAACTGCTGCGGAGCAATTATGATGTGCTGATTCCGACGCTGGAAGCGTTGAGTGATGCGATAGAGATCGGAGATCAGAGATTGGAGATTGGGTAGTTGGTGAATCGTCAATCTCTAACTCTCTTATAACGAGCAAATATGAACAACGAACCAATCGGCTATATTGTGGGGGGTGGCTTAAAAGAAGGGTTTCGGATTCGGCTGACGGTGCCGGCCGACCGGGTGCAGGAGGGGAGCTTTGTGGTGTGTGAAAACGGCCGTTTTCGCTACTACGGCCTCGTCACCGACCTGCAACTGGGAGCCACCGACCCCCGCTTTGCCGACGAAAAGACCGACCGTCTCCAGCCCATTATCCAACAAGCCCTGCTGGGCAAAACCCTCTACACCACCCTCAACATGTACCCCACCCTCATGCTTGATCGTGGGCCAGAACCCGGCACCCGCGACCGGCTGGAATGGGAACAGCGTGTGGATCGTGGCGAAGAAAACCCCGGCCCCCGCCCCGTCAAAACTGTCCCCGCCCACCATGCCGATGTGCGCCAGGCGGACGAAGCCGACGTGGCGCAAATTTTTGGCGAAGACGGCAAGGGGATGTTTGTCGTCGGCCACACCATTGAGCAAGGGTATCCCGTGCGGCTGGATTTGAACAAATTTGTCAAACGCTCCAGCGGCATTTTTGGCGCAACTGGTACCGGCAAAAGCTTTCTAACGCGCATGGTGCTGGCCGGATTGATGCGTGAAGATGTAGCCGCTGCGCTGGTGTTTGACATGCACAATGAATATGCCTACGACGATTTGGATTCCGACAAGGGGCAGGCGGTGCGGGGGCTAAAATCGCTGTTTGGGCAAAAGGTGCAGGTGGCGGCGTTGGGAGCCGGGGCGCGAGTGCGCGGCCATGCGCCTGATTTCACGCTGGAACTGGGACTGAAAGATTTTACGACGGGCGACATCAATTTGCTGTCGGAGGCGCTGAATCTGACCGATACGGCGGCGGTGACGCTTAATGCGCTGGAGCGGGGGTTTGGCAACGATTGGTTTCGTGAATTTATGCAGTTGGAACCGGGGGCGATGGATTATGATCCAGAAAGCGGCAAGAGCTTCCCAGCCGACCATTCGGTGGCGATGTGGGCGCGGAACAACAATGTGCACGAGAAGGCAGCGGAGGCACTGCACCGCAAGCTGGCACTGATTTATGACAAGCCATATGTGGTGGAAAAGCCGGCCGGAGACCCCGTGCAGGCCATTGTAGATAAGCTGGAAAACGGCCGGCATGTCATCCTCGGCTTTGGTGAATACGACAACGATCTGGATTATCTACTAGTGTCGAATATCCTCACGCGGCGGTTGCGGCAGCATTGGGTGCGCCGCACCGAACAGCATAAAACAGCCGGAGCCGCGCCACCTGTACCGCTGCTCATCGCCATTGAAGAAGCCCACAAATTGCTCAACCCCCATTTGGCTGGGCAAACGGCGTTTGGCACTATCGCTCGGGAGCTGCGGAAATATTTTGTGACGCTGTTGGTGGTGGATCA
>JAGQGA010000427.1 GCA_020432595.1 Anaerolineales bacterium
GTGACGATATGTGCCCCGTAAGCAGCCGTAGCCGCTTTTTTGTTGGCCGGGGCATCGTCGGGCATGACGACGGTGGCAGCAATGCCCAGTAGTTTGGCTGCCAGGGCTACCCCTTGGGCGTGGTTGCCGCTGGAATGGGTGATAACCCCGGCCGCTTTTTCGGCATCGCTAAGCTGGCTGAGGGCGTTATAGGCACCGCGAAATTTAAACGCACCGACGCGCTGAAAGTTTTCACATTTTAGATAAATGGTGCAGCCAGTTAGGGTGTTGAGGGTGCGGGAGGTGAGAACGGGTGTTTTGTTAACAATGCCAGCCAAACGAGTGGCGGCAGAACTTATTGCAGTTGGGGAAATTGTGGTCATGAGATTTACGATTTTTGCTATTTGATTGATGCGTTGGCGCGTTTACGGTTGGTAAACGGTCACAAATTTGATATTTATCAGCCATCGTAAATTGTACCACCAGGGTGTTATTCAGTTAAATTTTTCACCATTTCAATGCGGCGGAATGAATCGAAGTAGCCAACCTGGACAAACCCTTGCCATTGGGCATCGTCGGGCAGGTTTTCGGTTTTGGCATCCTGGTGCTGGTACCGTTCGTGCAGAACGGAGAGAATGGCGGCGGTGGTGTCGGTTAGGTCGCCGTGTTCGACCTCAACGATGATGCGGGTGAGTTGGAGGATGCTGGCGTGATAGGTGACCCACCCTTTACGGCCGTTTGTGAATTCCACCACCAACGCCGACAGGTTACGAACATTGCGCATAGTCTCGGTTTCGTTGAGCCAGTTCGCTTGGTGTTGACGGCCGGCCAGCAGGGCAATGGCCTCATCGTGACCGAGTGCCGTTACTTTTTGTACCTGGTCGGCATAGCCATTGCTGCTGTCGGGGCTGGGGGGGCGGCGGGCAACAATGAGTTCGCGGGTTTCGCGGAACCCCATTTTGCAAAATAACGTGTGGGCGGGCGTATTTCCCTGAATGACTTCGAGCCACACCTGATCAAGCTGCCGCTGCCGTGCCTGTTGGATGAGTGTTTCCATAATAGCTGTGGCGGTGCCATGCCGACGACCAGAAGGCAGCACGCCCAGGCGGGTTATCCAACTGCGGTTTCGGCGTACCCCCAGCATGCCTAATCCCAGCATGTCGTTGTCATGCATGGCAACGCAAGAGCCTTGTAAATCTACATCGTAGACGCGGGTATATTCCTTGAGCCGGGCGACATTCATGGGCATTGGCACCAGATAATCCACGCGGGTCTGGTTGTAAGCGTCGGTTAGCTCTTCGTAGGTAAAGTGGTCGGCTGGAACGAGATCCATGGCTGGCTCATGGGGTGGGATGACAAATGGGTGTGCAATTGTTGGTTGGTAAAAAACATCCATAGTTCATAAGGTGCCTTTGCTACTTGAAGTAGCGTGCAAGCTCATCAGGAAAGGAGCGAACGTTGATGGGCTTGAGAATGCAGCCGTCGCAACCGTAGCGTTGGGCCATTTCGGTGGCGCGGTCAGCGGGCCAGGCGGTGATGGCGACAATGGGGGTGTGTTGCAGATCGGGTATTTGGCGCAGCAGGGTGACAACGGTTGCGCCGTCTATGTCTGGCAGCCCCATGTCAATCAGGATGAGGTCTGGGTTCTCGTCAATAGCCAAAGACACGCCTGTTTGCCCGTCTGGGGCATGAAGCAGGCGGTAGTTGTAGGGGCGTAGAACCCGTTCAATCAGGATTTTGTTGGCGTGATAATCTTCGATGTGCAGAATGGTTTTCATGGGTCGTGGTTTCCTAAGATAGGGACGACGTTATGGCTGGTGTGCGATACTGCTGCGAATAGGTGCCAAACAAATCGTGAGACCCGCTGGCAGAGCGCGGGGCTGTAAGGTTTGGTTGTGCGGTGAGGGAGCGGTGAATGAAATTTAGCTGGATGCAGGCGGCGGAACAGGTAAGTCAGCGACCGAAGTGGCTTGCCATTTTTTCCCTTCTTCAATCAGCATGATCGGAATCCCATCACGAACGGGATATTTCATACCGGAGTCGGCACAGACCAGCCAGCAGTTATGGACAAGCTCTAAACGCCCCGGATCGTCCCCATATTCCTGGGAACGGACGGCGACGGGGCAGCGCAAGATGTCTAATAAATCGGGGTTAATGGCCGGTTGTTCGGCTTGGTCACTCATGCTTCTTCTCTCCTGACTCTTATGTACAAGCCCCAATCATACGAGGATTGGGGTTGGCTGACAAGGGGATGTTGGCAAAAACGGCCGTAAATTCCTATAGCTACCCATCGCGGGCACAGCGAAAACCAACCGAAGAACTGCGAAAAGTTGGCTCGATGGCGTTGCGGTTGGCCGTGCGTAGTCGGTCGCTGCCAATGTTAAACGGCCACGCCCCACCGCGCACCACGCGGGTTAGCCCTTCATCTGGCCCCTGCGGGTTTTGCCGAGGGCTATTTTGGTAATAATTTTCCCCATACCAGTCATTGACCCATTCCCACATGCTGCCAGCCATGCCCAAAATGCCAAAGGGACTGGCTCCGTCTGGCAGGGCATCTACGGGCTTGAGGTTGTCGTAATTTTCGCTTTGAAAAACGGCCAAGGATGGGGCGGGGGGGAAGTTGCCCCACGGGTAAATACGGCCATCGTCGCCGCGAGCAGCGTATTCCCATTCGGCTTCGGTGGGTAGGCGGCTGCCTACGTATTGACAGTAGGCTCTGGCTCCATACCAACTGACGTGGTTGATGGGGTAGTTGGCGTAGCCAGGAACGGCCGTATATTGTCCCGTGCCATCGCCGAAATCTTGCAGCACCAGGTAGCTGCTTTCTCCGGCCAGTTCGCGGGGCGAGGCGCAGTCTACGCCATCACAGGCACGCTCATAGCCGCCAATGGCGTTGAGAAAAGCGGCGTATTGGCTCACCGAGATTTCGTATTTATCCATAAAGTAGCTGCTGAGTGCCACTTCATGCTGCGGCAGTTCATCGGGCACGGTGAGAAATTCGCCCGGCGGTGATCCCATGAGAAAGGTTGCGGCGGCGATTTTGACCATTAACATGCCGTCAATTTCCCGGTGCAGTACGTTGTCTATGACGTGGGGGGTGGCGGTGGCGGTGGGGGTGGCACTGGGAGTGGCTGTCCAGATGATGATGCTGGTTGGCTGCGGGGTGTATGTGGGCAATGGGGTGCTGGTGGGTGGCGGGGTGCTGGTGGGCAGTGGCGTGCCGGTGATGATGATGGGGGAGGCGATGGGGTTGGGGGTGGCGGTGCGTAGGCCAACTGCTGCGAGAAGTTGGCTGGGTTCGGCGATAAACAGGGTGGAGATGAGCAGGGTGAGAAGGCAGAGGGTGGTGAAAATGGCGGTGGCAAGAACGGCCGTTCTTGCCCGCGTGCCACTTTTTTTTGCTGCGCGACGAACTGTGCGCTGCCCCGATCGTTCGGGACTGATGCTGTAGGCGGGAAGCTGGGGCAGCGCAGCTTGAAAATTTGCGTTGTGGAGCGTCCCTTTTTTGACCTGGATCACATCGGCCACGGTCACTTGCCCCAGATTACGCAGTTGGTACCGTTCGTAGAGAGCGTGACACAAAAGCTGAATGTCGTAGGGGTGCCCTTGGGTGATCTGGTAAATATAATCCACGACATCTTTCACCACTGTGTAGCTGACAGGATAGCGGATTAGATGGGAAGCATTTTCGTAGCTAAGAGGGGGGATAAAGTGGTGGGCGTTGCAGCCAAGTTGGAGCAGGGCATCTAGCGGTGGCTGGACGTTGCTGTGGCTGAGGGTACAGATGATTTGCCCTTTGCGGACTTTGTGGAGGCTGTGATAAAGCTGGTTGCCGATGCTGTCTGGCAAATTGGGGGCAGAGAGGATGGCATCTATGTTGTCGCACAGGAGCAGTGGGGTTTTATCTAGGTCGCTGTGCTGGAGGGGCGCAATGAAGGCCTGGTCAAAGGCTTTGAAGGGGTCGGCAATAAATTGGTCTTGGTCGGGTGGGGAGAGGTGGATGTGGTAATCCTGGAGTTGGTTAACGGCCGTTTGCACTAGATCATACAAAAAAACGGCCGAACTATCGGTGTTGAGGGTGGTCAGATCAACGTAGAGGGGCAGTAGCGAAGGCTGAAGCGGTTTGTCCAGCAGATGGAGCAGCAGCGAACTTTTGCCGATGCGGGGTGGGCCGTAGAGGAGAATCACCCCGTCTGGGTCGGCGAGATGTTCGGCTAACCAGGTGAGAAGGGTGGTTGACTCGACAAATAAACGGCCGTTGCCCGCCGGTGTCGAGAAGCTGTAAGGATTCTCCGTAATCGTTTGATCTAGCATACAACTCCCAGGTAGACGAAAACCCAAGTATAACCAGGCTACCTGCTGGGCACAATTTTATGCCAGAAATGGCGTTGTGCGTATGGGAAATCAGATTGGCTCAATCTCGCAGCTTGAACCAATCTAATATCCAAAACATGATCTGAAAGTCTGCTTAATTCGCTCTTGGTTCCCTCTGGTTAGGCAAAAACCGGCGGCGTACGCTGCGCCCACGGCTGGGCTTCCTCAAGCTGTGCCGCCAGCCGGAACAGCGTGGCTTCGTCGCCAAACCGCCCCATGAAGTGTACGCCAACAGGCAAGCCTGATTCTGTCCAATGCAGTGGCAGCGACATGGCCGGTTGGCCGGTGGCGTTGGCAATGGGGGTGAACGGGACAAAGGCGATGGCGCGTTCCATGCCGCTGAGGGGGTTGCCGGGCTGCGGGTCAAATTGCCCCAGCAGCAGCGGCGGCTCGGCAACAACGGGGGTAAGCCACAGGTCGTAGCGGTCAAAGAAGGAGGCAATTTGCCGGCTGATAAGCTGCAACGACTGCACCGCCAACAAATAATCCGCCGCCGTTAGCCGTTCCCCCTGTTCATACATCGCCCAGGTCAGCGGTTCGTATTGGGCTGGGTTGGGAGGCTGGCGGGTAAGCAGGCCAATGCCCTTGACGGTCCAGGCGCACCCAGCCGCCCATAACGCCAGAAAAGCATCGTTGAAGCGGGCGGCATCAAAGACGGGGGCGGCTTCTTCAACGTGGTGGCCGAGGTTGGCGCACAGTTGGGCGGTGTGGCGAACGGCCGTTACACACGCCTCATCAATTTTCACCCCGCTTGGGG
>JAGQGA010000428.1:0-2793 GCA_020432595.1 Anaerolineales bacterium
ATTGAGGAAATTGGGCTGATTGGCTCGCGGCAATATGCGGCGCAGCATGAGGCGGAACTGGATAAGCTGCGCTTTTATTTCAACATGGATTCGGCTGGCGGCCGGCCGGAAAAAGGGGTGATGCTCAATGAGTGGCCGGAGCTGGCTCCGCTGTTTGCCAATTGGAGCGAGGAAATGACGCTGCCGTTTGGCGTGGGGCAGTCGGTCAATGCCTTTTCAGATCATTACCCGTTTATGCTGGCGGGCGTGCCGACGGGCGGGATGGAGCAGGTGAAGAGTACGCGCACGGGGCGTGGTTACGGCCACACGCGCTACGATACGTTGGACAAGGCTGATATTACGCTGCTGCGTGAGGCGGCGGTGCTGGCAGCGCGGCTGGCGGTGCGGGTTGCTAGTGAGGAGGATTGGCCGGTGGCACGGCGGAGTCGGGAGGCGGTAACGGCCGTTCTTGACAGACCGTCCTACCGTGAACGCGAAGAGTACGCTGCTCGCCTTGAAGCTTACTACCAGGCGCATCGTGGCTAGGCTATCATCCTGTGGGTGTCATACGGCGAAAGCTGGCTGATTTCCAGCCCCGTTCCTCTGCCCTTGCCCAAACGGAGAGAGAGGATGGGGGAACGGGGCAAAGCCAAAGACACCATCGTTGTTAATCTCGTTTGTAATGCACTAGCGGTAAAATAATGCTTTAGCATTAGATATTTTCAATAAGTTACGGAGGAGCTAAATGTCTCGCACTTTCCACTACATTTTAGGTCTTGTGCTTACCATCTTTGTGTTGATGGGGTCAACAACGGCCGTTTCCGCCAAAATCGATCCTGCCGGTTGGGCAAAGCTCGATACCCATCTGCAAACATTGGTTAAGCAACAGGCCGCAGAAACGGTTGTCAATGTCATTGTGCAAACGCATGGCGAAGAAACGGCCGTTGAATCCCTCATTCAGCAGCTAGGCGGCACCGTGACCAAAGCCTTGCCCATTATTGACGGGTTTGCGGCTCAAATGCCACAACAAGCGGTTACTAGACTGGCGGCAGCACCAGCTATCAAGCACATTCATTTTGATGCCCCAGTCGTGTCCACTAGCCACAACACCCCCTCCACCCCCATACCAAACCCTCAGGCTCACATCAACAACATTGGCGTTGACCAGGTCTGGGCAAAGGGCGTAGACGGTACAGGTATTACCGTTGCCGTGGTTGATTCTGGCATTCAAGGCTCCTTTTTAGGCGCAAACTCGGTCATCAGTTGGTATGATGTGGTTGATGGCACGACGGCCGATATGCACGGCCACGGCACATTTATGGCTGGTGTTATCGGCAGCGGCCAAAAAGATGCCAATAACAAACCTATTGGCATTGCCCCTGGTGTGCGGCTTGTCAATGTGCGCGTCCTCGATGCCCAGGGTAAAGGGAGCTATTCACAGGTTTTGGACGGGCTAAACTGGGTATTAGCGAATCGTTCCAAAACGAACCCCCGGATTCGGGTCGTCAATCTGTCAATTGCCGGCCCTGTCACTGGCCCCTATTGGGAAAACCCCATCAATCAGGCAGTTGAACAGCTTTGGAAGGCGGGGCTTGTGGTGGTAACTGCCGCAGGCAATACAGGCAATACCCCTGGCTCCATCACCACCCCTGGCAACGACCCGTTTGTCATTACCGTTGGTGCCTTTACCGATAATTACACGCCAACCAACCTTAGCGACGATTATATCCCGCCGTTTAGCGCGGCTGGGCCAACAGAAGCTGGCTTTATCAAGCCAGACGTGATTGCCCCCGGTGCCCATATTCCCATGTACGCCCATAATACGAGTACGTGGGCGTTGGCAAATGTCAACCAAACCATTGGTACTAACTATTTTAGCATTGCTGGCACCTCCCCAGCAGCAGCCGTTACCTCTGGCGTTGTGGCACTAATGCTCGACCAAAACCCCAGGCTAACGCCCAATCAAGTTAAACATCGGCTGATGATCTCTGCTCGGCCGGCCATGCAGAGTGATGGCAAAACTCTTGCTTACAGCATTCTGCAGCAGGGCGCCGGCCGTATTTGGGCACCTGATGCTGTTTTTGGCAATTACAGTGGGGAAGCCAATTCGGGAATGGTACCCGGTGAGGATTATGTCGGGCCTGTCATTTATGATGCTGCGCTGGGTGTCTATCGCTTTGTTGATGAAAACCGTAACCCACTTCCTCAAGAAGCAAATTATGTATGGAACGGTGGCAACTTCTGGAACGGCGGCAACTTTTGGAATGGCGGTAACTTCTGGAATGGGGGCAACTTCTGGAACGGCGGCAACTTCTGGAATGGGGGCAACTTCTGGAACGGCGGCAACTTCTGGAACGGTACCTATTTTAATAATAGTGGGTTCTATTGGAATGGAAATAACTATTGGAATGGCACCCATTATTGGAGTGGCTCTAGCTACTGGTTTGGCCTTATACCTGAGTAATCTTGGCTTGCAGCTTTTTTAGCTTGGATAGAAATCATTAGTTTTTAAAAAGCCTTAGGGTTGTTAAACGGCCGTTTTCCCCACCAACGGCCTTGATTAAGCGTTGCAGATGTTAAAGACATCTGCAACGCTTTTCAGTTTTTTAAGAAAGCTGTAACAGAGAATTTAATCATTTAGAGATATAGTTCCTCCAATTAAGAGGTACTGTCGTACCATGACTTGGGAGCTAGGTCGCAAGCATGGAGCATCGAGGAGAAAATGCAACGTACATACAACTGGTTAATCACCGCCTTTATTCTTTCACTTACACTCGTCGGCTTTGCCAGTCGCCACACACAAGCTTATACAAT
>JAGQGA010000428.1:2890-5096 GCA_020432595.1 Anaerolineales bacterium
CATACCTACAATAGTACTAAAACAGCCAGTGCTAGCGTATGGTACAAAGAACTCCAAAGCTATAGTCAAAGCTATACCAACCCAGTTGTTTTAGGGCAGGTCATGAGCTTTAACGATAGTCGCTGGTCTGTCTTCTGGTCACGTGGTTCCACGCGCACTGACCCGCCATCGGCAACTAGTATATACACGGGGAAACACGTCGGTCGAGATCCTAATACAACGCGCAACAATGAGACAGTTGGCTATATTGTTGTTGAAGCTGGCACAGGCACTATCAATGGTATCTCCTATGCTGTTGGGGTAGGTGCTGATATTGTGCGTGGCGTTGATAATGGCAATGGCTATACTTACCCGCTCTCTTTTTCAAACAATAATTTTAATGGTCGTGGGGTTGCCAGCCAAACAGCCATGGATGGGGCTGATAGCAGTTGGGCTTATTTCGCAGGGTCTACACCATTAACCTCAAGTGCCCTCACCCTGTTAGTTGACGAAGACCAAATTGACGATAGCGAACGGAGTCATACTAGCGAACAAGTTGCTTACTTTGTCTTTTCTGATGACCTAACCTTATCGCCCGATTCGCCGCCACCGCCCACAACTGGAACCACACCCCCAGAAATCAACCTGCTGCAAAACCCAGGCTTTGAAGATGGTATGACAGGTTGGGAGCCGTTTGGGACGAGGTACAATATATCTACAGTTGCCCCCCATAGTGGTAATAATGCCCTGGCAATCTATAAATACCGTTCAACAGGGGTGAAGCAGGTTGTTCCAGCAACACCGGGGGCTATTTATGTGGTGAGTGGTTGGGCTAAATTTAATGCATCTTATTACGCAGGTGCCAATATTCAAATCTCGTTCCTGTTGTCCAGTGGGTATAAAACAACGCCTGTTCTTTCAAACGCTTGGGGATATGACCAAGCTGATGATGGCTATCGTGCATTTGAGCTAGGGCAAGCTACGGCACCGCCAGATGCAACAGCGGTTGAAATTCAGTTTGTTATGAATTCCAATGCTTCAGGAAGCGGCTACGTATATATTGATGATATGCGTTTGCTGGAACTGGAAACTAATGACTTTTTAGAAGCAATCGGTGCCGATCAAGCGCAGGATCAAGGCGTTGATGGGACTGGCGTTGGGATTGCTGTGTTAGATACAGGCGTTGAAGATATCGCTTTGGGCGACGCAGAAACCGTACTAGCGCGGTATGATGCTATTGGTTCGGCTTCAGCACAAGACCCGCATGGTCATGGTTCTTTTGTAGCTAGCGTGGCTGGTGGCAGAAATCAAAACTGGGTCAACGGGACTACCAGCGTCGCTCCGGGTGCCAATATCATTGATGTACGTGTGTTGGATGAGGATGGCAGCGGAACCTATTCACAGGTTGTTGATGGTTTAAATTGGGTATTAGCTCACAAGGATCAATACAATATTCGTGTTGTTAATTTATCCTTGAGTGGTCCTGTAACTGGCCCTTATTGGGAAAACCCCGTCAACCAAGCCGTAGAGGCACTCTGGGATGCCGGTATTGTGGTGGTTGCCGCAGCGGGCAATACTGGCCCTACAGCGGGTTCTATTACAACACCTGGTAATGATCCCTTTGTTATTACCGTCGGTGCTTTTACCGATAACTATTCGCCATCTGACTCTAGCGATGATTTTATACCACCTTTTAGTGCGGCTGGGCCAACGGAAGCAGGCTTTATTAAGCCTGATGTAATCGCTCCTGGTGCTCATGTTATGGGCTATGTCAACGGAAATAGTAATTTCTCGAAGGCGCACCTTTACTTTGAGCGTGGCGAATCGCTTACTGCTGCTTGGTATTTCCAAGGTTCGGGGACATCGGTGTCAACGGCCGTTACCTCTGGCGTTGTTGCCCTCATGCTCGACCAAAACCCTGCCCTGACCCCCAATCAGGTCAAACATCGGCTCATGATTACGGCTCGGCCGGCACTACAGGCAGATGGCAAAACCCTTGCCTACAGTCTCTTCCAGCAAGGGGCGGGGCAAATTCGAGCGAATGATGCTGTCTTTGGCAACTTCCCCGGTGAGGCGAATGTTGGTATGGTAGCTGGTCAAGCTTATGTTGGGCCAGTCATCTATGACAATAGCTTAGATGTATACCGATTGGTTGATAGGAACCGGAACCCGCTGCCTCAAGAGGCCAACTATATGTGGGACGGTGGCAACTTCTGGAACGGTGGTA
>JAGQGA010000429.1 GCA_020432595.1 Anaerolineales bacterium
TTAACTGGGCTGGCGAAAATTGTTGCAGCCTGTCGCGTACAAATTGTTGGTTATTGAAGGTGGCAATTTTGGTTGTGATTTGCATGATCCTAACTGTATCCTGTCTCTCTACGGTCTGTTTGTCTCTTATCCCACGCTGTTTCCACGTGTGTTCTACGGGCATAACGGCACAGTTCCAGCCTTGGTTCCCGCGTTTTTGGCAGCGTGGCGGGGGCGTGGGGTGGGCGTAGGTTGGGCGTAGAAAAGATCGTGGTGTATGGGGTGCGGTGCGTAACCTCTCTCCACGCACTACGCACCACGCACCACATTCCACATGGCTAACAAAAGGGGGGTAGGTATAATATGCGCCCATGATTGAACAACGAATTTGCATTGTTGGGCTGGGGCTGATGGGTGGCTCGTTGGCACTGGCGCTGCGACCTTATTGTCGGCATTTAACGGCCGTTGATGCCAACCCCCGCACCTTGCGCCAGGCGCGTACCCAGCTTGACCACGTAACCAGCGATTTTGCCGCCGGGGTAGCGGAAGCCGATCTGGTCATTTTTGCCACCCCCGTTCGCACCATTGTGGAACTTATGGAACGGCTGGGCGAACTGCGCCCCGATGGCTGCATGGTGTTTGACTTGGGCAGCACCAAGGCCGATATTTGCCGCCACATGGAGGCACTGCCCGGCTGCTTTCAAGCAATGGGTGGGCATCCCATGTGCGGCAAAGAAACATCGGGTTTTGAGTCGGCGACGGCGGCACTGTATCGTAAACAAACGTTTGTGCTGTGTGAAAACGGCCGTACCACTGAAGCGATGGCATCGTTAGCATACGAAATTGTGACCACCATTGGGGCTATTCCCGTTTATCTCGACCCCATACAGCATGATGAAGTGGTGGCCTTGGTCAGCCATTTGCCCTACCTGGTGTCGGCGACGCTGATGGGGCAGGCGGCCGATAAGGCCGATGGCAACGAATACGTGTGGCCGATTAGCGCCGGGGGGCTGCGCGATACCACCCGATTGGCTGGCTCCAGCCCGCAAATGATGCTTGACATTTTGCTGACCAACCAGCCGGTGGTGCTGGCAGCGGTGGAGGAGTATGAGCGGCGGATTGGGCAGATGAAGGCACTGCTGCAAACGGGGGACAGGCGGCAATTGCAGCAATGGCTGGAAGATAAACAGTTCAATCGGCAGGTTTATGTAATGCAAAAAGAGAAGCAGGGATTGTAACAGGACGCAACTTTGTCCGTGTTTGTCTGTGTTCGTCTGCGTCCCATTTTTTTAGAAGGAGAGAACGATGGCTTATTTTTGTGATGTAGAAAATCGAGAGTCAAAACAGTTGGCACCGGGGGTGAATGCCCGCACCTTTTGGGGAGAGAAGATGCTGTTGGCGGTGGTGGTGCTGGACCCCCACGCGGTGGTGCCCATGCACAGCCACCCGCATGAACAGTGCGGCACGGTGATTGAAGGCACGATGCGGCTAACCATTGCCGGCGAGGCGCGCTGGCTAAAGCCCGGCGACACCTATGTTATCCCCGGTGGGGTGGAACACATGGCTGAAGCTGGGGAGGAAGCGGCCCGGATTTTGGATGTGTTTGCCCCGGTGCGGGAAGAGTATAAATATTAGGGAGCAGGTAACAAGTGGCAAGCCGTTATCACTTGCCACTTGTTACCTCTCACTTGTTACTAGCCTGATGCAGCCGTTGGCGTTCGGTGGCAACAACGGCCGTTTCCAGCTTCCCAAACAGCGGCGGGATGAGCGTAAACGGTTGACCAGGAATGAGGGTGCTGGGCTGCCAACGGCCGTTTGCACCACTTGCATCATACACCAACGCCTCATGGCACTGGTTGGTTTCGGCAAAGGTGGCAATGCGAAGCTGCCCAAACAGCGGTTGCTCATGGCCCAGCGCCGCGTGTAGCGTTTCAGCGGCAAACGGGAGGAAGGGTGCCAGCAGCGTATTAATGGAAGCAATCGCCCATAGTGCCGTATAGACTGTTGTTGCCGCCTCCTCCCTGTCCGTTTTGATCACCTTAAACCAGGGGGCGTGGTCAAGATAGCCGTTGACGGCTCGCGCTAGTGCCAGTGCTTCTTGTAGGGCGGCGCGGAGCTTGACTGCTTCTAGCAGCTTGCCTATTGTCTCAAACCCTTGCTCGATTTGGCGGCGCAGGTCGTGGTCAATATCGCGCAAGGAGCCGGGGGCGGGGAAACGGCCGTTCCAATGTTTGTGAGCAAAGGTCAGCACCCGATTGACCAAGTTGCCCCAAGTTCCCACCAGCTCACTGTTGTTGCGCTGCACAAACTCAGCCCAGGAAAAATCGGCGTCGCTGCTTTCCGGCAAATTGGCCGCCAGATAAAAGCGGATTTGATCTGGCTGGTACCGCTCCAGTACGTCGGGCAGCCACACCGCCCAGTTGCGGCTGGTGCTGAATTTGCGCCCTTCCAGCGTCAGAAAGTTGTTGGCGGGCACGTCGTAGGGCAGATTGAGCCGTTTGGTGGGGTCGTCTTCATACAAACGGCCGATTCCCAGCAGTTCGGCCGGCCAGAGAATGGTGTGAAACGGCACATTGTCCTTGCCCAAAAAGTAGTAGCTTCCCGCTTGCGGGTCGTACCACCATTGTTTCCACGCCTCTGGCTCACCCCGGTTTTTTGCCCACTCAATTGAGGCTGAGAGGTAGCCGATGATATTTTCAAACCAGATATACAGCTTTTTTTCTTCCCACCCCGGCAGCGGCACCGGAATGCCCCAGTCGAGGTCGCGGGTGATGGGGCGGCCGTGCAGCCCCTGCGCCAGCCAGCCCCGCGAAAAGTTGAGCGGGCCAACGCGCCAATGGTGGGCATGGCTGTCCAGATACGCTGCCAGTTGGTTGGCAAAGGCGGGTAAATCCAGAAACAGGTGGGTAGTTTCGCGCACTACCGGCCGGGAGCCATCACGGCTGCTGCGTGGATTTTTTAGCTCGGTGGCTTCCAGCACCCGACCACACTGCTCACACTGGTCGCCGCGTGCGTCAGCGTAGCCGCAGTGGGGGCAGGTGCCTTCGACGTAGCGGTCGGGCAAAAACCGCCCTTCGCTTTCAGAATAGAGCAGCGTCTGCGTTTGCGGATAAATGAACCCCGCTTCGTAAAAGTGGCAAAAGATGTCTTGCGACACTTGGGTATGATTTTCGGTGTCGGTGTGGGTAAACAGGTCAAAACTGATCCCCAACGCCTGCTGCGTTTGCAAAAAGTCGCGGTGGTAGCGGCCAAATAGCTCGCGGGGGTGAATGCCTTCTTTGTCGGCAGCAATGGTGATGGGGGTACCGTGGGTATCGGAGCCGGACACCATTAGCACGTTGTTGCCGCGTAAACGATGGTAGCGGGCGAAAATGTCGGCCGGCAGCAAGGCTCCGGCAACGCGCCCCAAATGTAAACGGCCGTTGGCGTAGGGCCACGCCACGGCGACGAGAATAGGCTTGGTCATGGCAATCTCCTGAATGGGGAATTGGGAGGGGAATTGAAAATGGAGAATGAAGGAAACCATTCTCAAGTCTGCGTTCTCAATTCTCAATGATGTTTTTTTGATTTGGGGGAGGCAGCTTTGGGGGAGACGGGCTGCCGGAGTTTGCCAGGCCAGACAAACCCATGCCGGTGTGCCTCGTTACACCGGCTGCGGCAGCCTGGGCATGACCATAGCGGTCTGGTTTTGATGGTTGGTTATAAACATCATCACATCTCGTCGTTTAATTGGCCTGCATCCTAGCATAATTGATTAGTCTATGTCAACAAATATGCTGATTTTGGCAAAATGTGCTATTTTAGCTGTATTCGCTTGCATGGCCTGGTTGTACCCAAACATTGCTAAAATCGGCTGATTCAATTTGTGACACTGTTCATCAGTTGGTGTCTATCAGGTCTGTATGCTTTGTACGATGTTGTACATATAAAACGGCCGTTTTCATGGCCCAAAGTTGGTGGCTTATTCAAGCACCACATATTCATACAGGAAGGAGAAAATTCCACAATGACCAATAAATCTGCTTTTACCTCTGCCGAATGGCAACTGCTCAAAGATTCCCCCTACTGGGTACAAACTGCAATCACTGTGGCCGAAGGGCGGATGAGCATGGTAGAAAAGCGTTTGGAAGGAAAGGCTCTGGAAAATTATCTCAATGGTTTTGAAACCAACAACCAGATCATCAAAGATGTTTTGGCTGCCATCAAAGAAGGCGAACATAGCGTTGACCCCAAATCCTCAGCCGAACAGGTTAACCAAAGCCTGGCTCAAATCAAGAATATTTTGAACAGCAAGGCGACCCGCGAAGAGGCTGATGAATTCAACGATTTCTTGTTGGGTGCTGGTGATGCCATTGTAACCGCTTCTAGCGAGGGGCTGTTGAGCCGTGGCGAAAAGATTAGCGACGAAGAAGCGGCTGCGATGAAGGCGATTGCTGAAACATTGGAAGCAACCCCGGCGCACCAACGCGCCCGTGCTGCCCAAGCTGCCCGCGATAAGCGTGATGAGGCGGCGGCTGCCAAGCGTAAGGCTGATGAAGAAGCGGCTGCGGCGGCTGCCAAGGCTGAGGCTGACCGCAAACAGCGGGAACTGGAAGCTGCCCAGCGCAAGGCTGAATATGACCGTAAGGTGCGTGATGCTCAGGCAGAACGCCGCCAGCGTGAGGTTGAGGAAGCTGCGGCCAAGCGCAAGGCTGAAGCAGAGGCCAAGAAGTCGGCTGAGGAAGAGGCTGCTAAGGCTGAGGAAGCGGCGGTTAAAGCTGCAGAAGAGGCACGGGCGCAGTTGCCACGTCACGTTGTGCAGCCGGGCGAAACGTTGAGCCATATCGCTCTGAAGCACCTGGGCAGTGCCAACCGCTGGCGTGAGATTTATGAGGCCAACAAGGATGTGATCAAGAACCCCAGCCTCATTTACCCCGGTCAGGAATTTGTGATTCCGGCAAAATAAGATCGTAGTGCGTATTGTGTAGTGTGTAAGGGGCGTGTTTTCATAAACACGCCCTTTTTTCTTGCCAAACGGCCGTTTCCCCCCTAGAATCGAACAGATGAGCCAGGATGATTTGTCGGCAAAGCTGCGGCGGTTGGGCGTGGTCAAAGGGGCACGTGAGCTGAA
>JAGQGA010000042.1 GCA_020432595.1 Anaerolineales bacterium
TTCCAGCCCGCCTCATCGCTGCTGCGCGGCACCAGCTTCATCGCATCCTGATAGGTCACACGCGCTTCATCCACTTGGGCAAGCTGATAATAGGCACTGCCCATCGCCCCGTAATGCTCCAGGGCACGGTCAATCTGCCCATGCCGCTTGAGCATGTCAATCAGCCGGGCGCGGATGGGCAAATCCAGCGGCGCAAGCTCAGCCACCTTCTCATAGGCCACAATGGCCCCATTGTTGTCGCCACGGGCACGGTAATTGTCGGCAATGACCATAAACTTGGCCGAGGCCATCTCTTGCCGCCCTTGCTCGGCCAACAGTTCCGCTAGCCGGATGTGGGCGGGCAAATAGTCAGGCGAAAGCTGAATGGCGCGGTAGGTTTCTTCGATGGCGGTGTTGTACATGCCGCGCCGCGCATACTCTTTGCTCAGGTAAAGCGATTCAAGCACGTGTTCGGTGCCGGCCGTCAGCACATCGCCCAAAATCATCATGCCGGTGTCAGAAATGGCATCGAGCCGGTCACGCGCCTCCTTGACCTTGTCTTCCCAACCGCGCTGCCCCAAAAAGTCTACCAGGGCGTTGGCAAAGGAGGTGGCCTGGTCATGCTCACCTTTTGCCATCAGGCTGTCGGCTAAATTTTCATATAGCTCAATCAGCCGGTCGGCCTGGTCATGGCGCACGGTTTCCTGGTCAACAATTCGCAGTACGCTGATAAAGTGGGTAATGGCTTTGTCAATGCGGCCACGGGCACGGTAGCATTCGCCCAGGGAGAAATGGCTGGCAAGACGGTATTCGGGTTCAGAAACGGCCGTTTCAAACTCCCGAATGGCATCTTCAAAGCGGAGCTTGTCTTGATAGAGTAGCCCTAAATTAAAATGCACGGCGGGGCTGGTTTCCCCGGTACCAATGGCTTGCTCATAAAAACTGATGGCTTCATTGGTCAGCCCCCGCGTTTGGGCATCCAGCGCCTGGCTTAACAAGGTGGCGCGACGGAGCTTGCTGGGGTCTTCATCTTCGCTAAACAGCTTGGTGGCTAATTGCTCCAGGGCGTGACGCTTGGCATCTTGCACGGGAACGGCCGTTTCTGCTTCAACTTTGGCGGGTAAAACGGCCGTTTCCAATTCCCGCCCCGTCCCACCAGATGAACCCACACGGGGAGCCATTTGCTTTTCCGTAAAAAGCGACTGCCCCTGCTTCACCATCTCCATCGCCGTCAGCACATCGGCATTACGCGGGTCAAGCTGTAGCGCAAAGCCACACGCTTGCAGTGCCTTGTCTTTTTCTCCCTGCGCCAACAGCAAATGGGCGATCATCAAATATTCGTGGGTGGCATTACGCACGACTCCCTGCTTCTGGTAAACAGCCGCCAGCCGCTGGTGCGCCCGCAGCAACGAAGGATTTAGCCGCGTGGCGCGGTGCCAATTATCCACCGCATCCTTAAGCCGCTTACGCCCCAGCTCCACCTCGCCAATTGCCATGTAGGTTTGCCCGGATTCGGCCAACAGCCCAAGCTCTTGCTGGAGTTCCGCCACATGTCGCAGATAAATGATGTCGCCCTGCGAGTAGCGAGCCGCCAGCTTGTAATTTTCCAACGCCTTGCCCAACTGCTGTAGCCCCATGTAGGCCATGCCCAAGCCAGCATAGGGTGCTGGCTCATGTGGCACTTCCCGGATAGCTTGCTGGAAAGCGCGAATCGCAGCATCCCAATCTTGATCCCAGTTGTAACTGTGGCCTCGGTTTAGGGCCGCTTCGTAGCTGGTTTGGCTCTTTATCACCAAAAATCTCCGAATTTAAGCAGGATTGATTAGACAAACCGTATGGTAACAAATGTCCTGCAGCCGGGGGTATTGATTGGCTGCCTTTGACATCAATTCTTAATCTTGATAGGTAAATGGGAGATTGGAGATTAATGAGGGTTCACAATCTCCAATCTCTAATCTCTACTAGCCCGCGTAATCAGGTGCAAGCAAACGCACCAAAATGGCTTTTTGCGCGTGCATTCGGTTTTCGGCCTGTGGGAAGAGGACGGAGTTCGAGCCATCGGCCACCTCATCGGTGATTTCTTCACCGCGATGAGCGGGCAGGCAGTGCATAACAATGCAGTCGCTGTTGGCTCGGGAGACAAGCCGCTGGTTGATTTGGTAGGGGGGGAAGACTTGCAGACGAACGGCCGTTTCTTCCTCCTGCCCCATACTTGTCCACACATCCGTATAAATCACATCCACATCTGCCACCGCCGCCAGCGGATCTTCAAACAGTTCAAAGGCAGCCTGACCCGTGCGGAACGAGTCGGCCAGCTCCAGGTCATCTTCATCCAGCATATAGCCCGTTGGCGAAGCAATGTGCATTTTCATCCCCAGCTTCATGGCACCAAACAGTAAAGAGCGGGTCACGTTGTTGCCGTCGCCCACATAGGCCATCTTTAGCCCCTCAAACGACCCTTTGTGCTCCCAAATCGTTAGCATATCGGCCAGTGCCTGCGCCGGGTGGTTGTAATCGCTTAACCCATTAATGACCGGAACCGAGGCGTGCTGCGCCAGTCCCAAAATGTGATCATGATCAAACACCCGCGCCATAATGCCATCCACATATCCCGACAGCACCCGCGCCACATCGGCCACGCTTTCGCGTCCCCCCATCTTAACTTCGGAAGGCCCCAAATAAAAGGCGTACCCACCCAAATGCACCATACCCATTTCAAAGGAAACGCGGGTACGGAGAGAGGGTTTTTGGAAGAGGAGAGCCAGGCTTTTGCCTTTCAAAATGGGGGCATTACCACCGGCTTTCCACTCTTTTTTGAGTCTATCTGCCAATGAGAGCAGGTCTTGCAGCTCGGCTGGGGACAAATCTGCTATGCTAAGAAAGTGTTTCAAATCTATTCACTCCGCATCATTATTTGACGAACAGTATACCACAGCGGAAAATGCAGGGAAAGCAAGAACATCATTCGACATAATCTTTGCTTGCAGCGGTTTTTAGGTTATAGTAGGCGAGAATTTATTGGGGATGTCACTTGATGCTCGTCCCGCAATGGGCAAATTAAGGTAGGTGACAAATGGATTTTGTAGAGCAAAAACCAGGGTTAACGGCCGTTATCGCCTTTATTGTAGGTGTATTGTTCGGTCTTGTTGTGTTGGGTTGGTGGTTGTGGCCCGTGCAGTATACGGGTGCACGTGTGGGCAACCTTGTGGATGCCGATAAACAGGCCTATGTGCGGATGGTCTCTGAGCTGTATGCCTTTGACCGCGACCAGGGCAAAGTGCAAACGGCACTATCTGGCTGGAGTGGGGATGTGACGGCTTGTGCACTGGCAGCGGCCACAACAGATGCGGCTGAGTCGGCACGGTTAACGGCCGTTGCCCAAATTGTCAATGGGCAGGGCTGCACCGGCATTGACACCTCGACACCAGCCGCCGAGGAAAGTGGGGGTGGAACGTCCATTGCGCCCTTCTTGCTCATCCTGCTGCTGCTTGTTTTAGTCGGAGCCATTCTCTATGTGTTCAACCGGCGTAGTGAAATGATGGCAAGTTCCGCCAGCGCGGGGCCATCTTATGCGGAGGTGCCAGAAGCGGCTCCGGTGGCAGGGGGCAGTACGGAAGTAACGGCCGTTCCCATTGCCCGTTTCCGCACCAGCTATGGTCGTGGGCACGACACCTACGACGACTCGTTTAGCATTGAAAATGCACGCGGTGACTTTTTAGGGGAATGTGGTGTGGGCATCTCCGAATCTATTGGCACCGACTCGCCCAAAAATGTCACCGCCATCGAAGTATGGCTTTTCGACAAAAACGACATTCGCACCATCACCAAGGTGATCATGAGCGACCACGCCTTCTTTGACGATGCGCTCAAAGCGAAGCTGGCACCCAAAGGTGAACCCGTTCTGGCGCGGGAAAACGAAACCATCGTTTTGGAAACAGCCACCCTGATCATCAACGCCGAAATTACCGAGCTTGATTATGGCGACGACAACGTGCTGCCGCCACAAAGCTACTTCGACCGCTTCACCATTGAACTCTCGGCCTGGGCTAAAGAAGGGGATTTTGATGAGCCGGATATCGAAGGGCGCGTGGATGAGTTGATGAATTATTAGTGGGGTGTGGGGAGCAGCAAGTAGCATGTAAACGGGACTGCCCAATGAATGGGTAGTCCCGTTTTGTTTAGGCACGGTTATAGGGGTTAAACAGCTTTTCCCATTCATCCAGCGCGTAGCGGTCGGTCATGCCAGCAATGTAGTCGGTAACAACACGAGGAAGTGACGTGGTGGCAAGCTGTTTTTGCGTCTCGCTGGGGAGCATTTTGGGTTCTTTGGTATATGCATTAAAGATCTCCGAGATAAAACGTTCGGCCTTCATCTGCATTCGCACCAGCCGGTAATGGCGGTACATGTTTTCATAGAGGAATTTTTTGAGGGCGCGGACTTTGGGGCCAAATTCGGGGGAATAGCCAACCACGTTGCTGCTGTGGGTTTGCAGCTTTTCTGGGGAATCAATTTGATTTTGTTCCAGGTTGGCGTTGGTGTGATGGAGAACGTCTTGGATGGAACGGCCGATAATCTCACGGATGATTTCGTCGCGGATGAGGTGGGTAAAAGAACGGCCGTTTTGCCACCCCACCCCCTCCTTCAACTCACCCCAAAGTTCCAACACATCCAAATCCTCCGGCTGAAACAGTCCCGCCCGCAGCCCATCTTCCAAATCGTGGGCATTATAGGCTATCTCGTCCGCCAAATTAGCAATTTGCGCTTCCAACGATGCCCGCTTGTGTGGCTCATACGCACTAGCATCACTCTGGTCATAATCTGTCTCGTGCTTGATCATCCCCTCCCGCGTTTCATACGTCAGGTTCAGCCCTGAAAAATGAGGATACCGCTTCTCAAGTTTGGAAACAATGCGATAGCTTTGGGTGTTGTGATTAAAACCACCATACTCTTTCATCAGCGCATTGAGCGCGTGTTCGCCCGCGTGCCCAAACGGTGGATGACCCAAATCATGCGCCAAACAAATCCCCTCCGTCAGCTCCTGGTTACCACCCAAATTCCGCGCCAGCGAACGGCCGATTTGCGCCACTTCCAGCGTGTGGGTCAATCGCGTGCGGTAATGATCCCCCTCATAAAAAACGAAAACCTGCGTTTTATACTCCAGCCGCCGAAACGCCGTTGTATGCAAAATCCGATCACGATCCCGTTCAAACGCCGTCCGCGTCGCCGATTCACGCTCCGGGTACATACGTCCCCGTGAATCGGCACTCTTCAGCCCATAGGGAGCCAGCATCTGCCGCTCCCGTTCTTCCAGCGCTTCTCGTTTAAGAATCATTTGCTACTCCTTTTGATCAATACCAACGAAGGACAAAAAGCAACTTTTTGCTTTTGCAAGTAATAGGTGGCAAGTAGCAAGTGTTAGTTGTTATCAAACTTGCCACCTGTTACCTGTAACTTGCAGCAAACTGTCAATTTATCACCGCTGGCAACATTGCCTCGGCAAATACGCTTACCCCCAGTAGACCGCTACTTGCTATTATCTTATGACAAGTGTAACATAAATCAACTATTCCCGGCAGCTAGTTTGGTCGCTGCGCCGGGCAAAAGAAACAGGATTGAGCAGGTGCATATTCGGATTGCGGCCGAATAGCCACCGATAGGGAAGAAAACAGGATGTTGTCACAACCAAATGTTCGGATGGTGATGCTGGTGATGCTGGTGGCGATTATGGTGGCCGTGGCTGGCTCGCTGTTCTTTTCAAGAGGATCGAGCCAGGAAACAACCATAACACAAACAGAGCCGGTAGAAATTGATGGGGTGCTGCTGCGGATCACGGGTGACCCCGCGCAGCGCGTTACTTTGGTTGGCGGAGGCACCAACATTCAAACGGTGTTAACGCTGCCGCAAACGCAGCAGGTGCAGCCAACAACCCCACCGGAACAAACTCAGCAAGAACAAACGTCAGAACAGCAAGCAACGGCCGTTCCTCCCACCAGCACACCCGTCCCGCAAACATTCACCCAAACCACATCGTCAGCTGACCCCATCATTTTTATCAGCTACACCGTGCAGGGCAGCGACACCCTCTACAGTATCTCATCCTCACGGATGGATACCTCCATTGCCCTTATGGCTCGCTTTAACCTTTCCGCCAAGGACATTGTAGCCGGAAACGTTATTCAGTTGCCCATTGGCAACCCCGCTTACTGCCCCAGCAGCCGGCCGTATGCCGTGGGTGAGGGCGACACTGCCTATAGCGTGGCTCGACGCTTTGGCACCAATCACGATACGCTAAAGGCTATGAACAGTTTGGATGCCAACTACACAATCCGCATCGCCGAAATTATTTGTGTACCATAGGCAAAAGGACGCAGTTCAAGACGAAGAATCAAAATAGGACGCAGATTTTCCTGATTCACCTGATCGGGAAAGTCTGCGCCCTGTTTTCAGGGCAGAGAGTTGATGAACTATACACGCCTAAAAATCAAGGATTTCACAGATGACGCAGATTCATCCGTGTTTGTCCGTGTTCGTCCGTGTCCCATTTTCTGCCTGCTCTACTGCCTGCTGCTGGCTGGGTGCCAGGTAGCCGGGCTGGCCGATGCGCCATTGGTGACAACGGTGGAAAGCCGTTTGGGGGTAGATGTGGGAGAATTGATTGGGGACGAAACGGCCGTTCCGCCCTCCCTTGCCACCGCCTATGCCGCCGCCACAGCCGTTGCTCGCCCCGCCGCCGAACTTGAACCCGGCAGCAGTCGTCGCAACCCGCTGCCCGCCACCACCGAACTTATCACCTTCAACGATTGGGAAGTAGTAGTGCTGGAACAACTGCGCGGTGAAGCAGCTTGGGAGCAAATTCGCGCCGCTAATAGCAACAACCAGCCGCCTCCCACCGGCGAAGAATATTTGCTGCTGAAGCTGTGGGTGAAAAACAACAGCACCGACCCCGATGAGCAAAGCCTGGGGCTGCACGTTACCGGTAATGCCCTCAAAACCCACTATAGCTTTGACAGTGACGTGGTGGAGCCAGACCCACAGCTTGACACCTATCTGCCGGGCAACAGCGAAAGCATTGGCTGGGAAGCATACCGCATCACAAGCGATGAGGGGAATTTGCTGCTGATGGTGGATGATTGGCGTGACTATGAGGCGGGCTATCTCTATGTAGCGCTGTCACCGGGGGCGGCAATTGCTGTGCCGGAGGCGTTGGCGGGGGTGGAAAAAACGGCCGTTGGCGTAACCCAAAGCGAACCGGCTCCCTTCGGCCAAATGATCACCAGTGACGACTGGCAAGCCCGCGTGGTAGACGTGGTGACGGGTGAAGAGGCTTGGCAGATGGTGTATGAGGCCAACCAATTTAACGACCCACCTCCGGCCGGCCACAGCTATCTCGCTGTCAAGCTATGGCTGCGCTACATTGGTCTGGTAGAAGGACCACATTACACAACCGATGACAATTTTGCTGTTGTCGGCAGCACCGTTGCCCAACCATCCACGGTAGACCCTGCCCCTGAACTGCAGTTCGAGCTATTTCCCGGCGGCGAAGCCGAAGGTTGGCTGGTGCGACTGGTAGCCGACAGCGATGCCAACACTTCCCTGCGTTTTTCCATCCCCGATGGGGAGCGCTATTTGTCACTGGTGGTGTCAGGGCGGTAGACAATAAGGGGAGATTGGAGATTGGAGATTGTGAACGCTTATCAATCTCCAATCCCCAATCTCCAATCCCCAACTTAAATCAACTGCGGATAAATTTTTTGCGCCTGGTCAAAGAGGGGTGCCAGGCTCATGACTTTCCAAACGGGGCCTTTAGGCTGCACTTGTTTGCTGCCAAGTGCTTTGGCAAGGTTAAGGTTACCCAGCAAGATTTGGTGCAGGGTGTCGCTGGGGAGGGTGATGTCGAGTTCAGGTTTGATGGTGGTGGGGCCATAATGAATTTTTAACGGCCGTTTACTCGCATCAATTGTCATCTCCCCTGCCGGCTCCTGGCAATTAAACCGAATCACCAGCTTCGACTTCAACATCGCCTCCGTCGCCTGCGGATACTCCGCCTCAATCCGAGCCACAAGCTGCTGCATCAGCGAATAAAGCTGCGTACTACTGCTAAAAACAGCCATTACTCCTGCCCCTCCCCCATAAACCGCTGCTTGAATTGCTCCGCCTGGAATTGCAGCGAATAATTGAGCATATACCAAATCCCCTTCCACGTATCGGGGTCAAGCAAATCTTCCTTATTGGTATTTTCCAGCGTCTCCAAAATGCCTTTGGCAACATCAGGCGTCACCCGCTCCAGAGCCGAACGCATAAACCCTAGCACCGTGTCCGGCTTGAACGGTTCGGGCAGTTGGGCGTTTAGCCGTTCCCGCGTCTGCTCCGCCTGGTGCTGCGCCGAATAACTAAGCATATAGGCCAGCCCTTTCCACGTATCAGGGTCGAGCAAATCTTCCTTGCGCGTGTTTTCCAGCGAACTCAGAACCGTTTGCACAATGTCGGGTGTCACCTTTTCCAAATTTTGCCGGAAAAAGTTCAGCACATTGTCAGGGCGCAGCGGCTCCGGCAGTTGGGCGTTTAGCTTTTCCCGCGTTTGCTCTGCCTGGAACTGCGCTGAATAGGTGATCATGTAGGCAACACCACGCCAGGTGTCTTTGTTGAGCAAATCTTTGGTGCTTATCCCCTGCATGTTTTTCAGAATGGTCAGTTGGGCATCGGGAGCCAATCGCTCGATGTTTTCACGCACCAGCTTGAGCATGTTTTGCGGCGAATAGGCGGCTTGACCGCTGCTGGGGAAGGTTTGCCGCAGTTCGGCCACCATCTTGTCCAATTCAGCCAGCAGCATCTGAATTTGCCCCGGTTGTGCTTTAGCCTCAGGCTGCGGCTCTGTAGCTGGCGTTTCTTCTGGCGTGGATTCGGCCACCGCCGGAGGTATATCAGGGAAGGCGGCCAGCCGATCTTCACGAAATTTGCGTAGGATATAGCCAAGCTGGCCTTTGCTAAGACCTGCGCTGGCGGCGGCCTCGGCCTGGGTGTGGCCGCTGTTTATAGCAAGCAGTGCCTGGGCGCGACGGCCGTTTAATCCCTCATCTTGCTCTGCCAATTGGGTCAACGCTGCCACCTCTGGTTCTGTTAATAAACGATTTTCCTGCCCCATGCGGTGCCTCCTGTGGAAATTGGACACGGAAGAACACGGAAAAACACGGATGAAGCTGTGCAATCTTTGACATTCATTCGTGATGGTGTGCTGCCGCTTTAAGTATGTACTGTCGTTTGCCCACATTATACCCATTTTTCCGTTGACTTCACTGCGCCAGAATGCTAAATTATTAATGATGCAATGCGTCATAAATTATTAGGTAAAGGTATATAGCGTGGCTGAGAAATTTGAAATTGAGATTGAAGAAGAGGAAGTGGAGCCGAGCGAAACGACGTGGCAAGCGCTGGTGCAGCGGGTGGTGCTGGCCGGGGCTGGCGCGGTGGGGCTGGCACAGGACGAGGCAGAGGCGTTTGTGCGGCGACTGGTGCAGCGGGGTGAGTTGGGGGAAAAAGACGGCCGTTCTTTGCTGGCTGAAATTCATGAGCAGCAGCGCCGTTTTGCCCGTCTTGGCCCCCTGTTTTTGCTGGAACGTCAGGTCGAGTTTGTGTTGCACCGGCTGAGCGTGCCTACGAAAACGGAAATTGACGAATTGTCGGCCAAGATAGAAACGTTGAGCCAAAAGGTTGACCAACTGCGGCAGTTATTGCAGCCAAAAGACAAGCGCTGAGGGATGGCACATTGATGAGTACGCTGTTAATTAAACGATACCCCAACCGCAAGCTGTATGATACCGAATCGAAGCAGTATGTGACGCTGCAAGGGATTGCCGAGCTAATTCGGGGTGGGCATGAGGTGCAGGTGGTTGACCATATGACGGATGAGGATTTAACGGCCGTTACCCTCACCCAAATCATCTTCGAGCAAGAAAAAAAGCAGGGTGGTTTTTTACCAACGGCCGTTTTGCGCGGGCTGGTACAGTCTGGTGGCGAAACCCTCAACGCCATCCGCCGCAACCTCGCCTCCCCACTCGACCTGCTGCGCCATGTGGATGAAGAAATTGAGCACCGCTTACAAGCCATGATTAACCGAGGGGAACTAGCCCGTGAAGAAGGGCTGCGGCTGCGCGACAAGCTGCTGTCATCCAGCAATCTGTGGCCGGAATCCCTCTTTCCTTCTGAGCAAGAAGTGGAAACGGTGCTAAAACAACATGGCATCCCCACCCGCCAGGAACTCGACATGCTCTATGGGCAGCTAGATGCCCTATCGGCTAAATTGGACACCCTGATTGCGGAGAACACGGACGAACACAGATAAATCTGCGGAATCTCTGATAAAAAGAAACAACAAGTATGATCGAAATCTCTGGCACCATTCAACGCGCTTTTCTTTTCCCTGCTGCGGCCGACATGGCACTAGCCTATTACGGCAACATGGCGCGAATTTTACCGCTGTTGCCCCACATTTCCGTGGTTCAAGAATACTCGTCTACTCAGTTTCGTACCCATTATCAAACGGTGGAGTTGGGAGCCTATACGGTCAATGTCTTTTGCGATTTGGAAAGTGAGGTAGACCACGGGGAAATGGTCATTCACGTGCGGCCGGGGCAGTTTGCTGAACCAACAGCAGCTTCCACTACCCTCACATCCTCAACAGCTTATGGTCTTTTTTCCATGCTGGCTCGTTTTTTCCCGCTGGAAGGGCAAACACGGATTGAGTATCGGCTGGGGCTACAAGCGCGGCTGCCCCGGCCGGCCGGGCTGCGGTTAATGCCCAAACGGGTGTTAAATGGGGTGGGGCAAGGGATTACAAACGGCCGTTTGCGCGAAATCGCCGACGGGTTCATCACCCGCTCGCTAGAAGACTTCCCCCACTGGCTCACCCAACAGCCAACCATCCCCGCCCCGTGAAAATTCACGGCCAGTGCGAACTGCCAGCCCCCCCTGCCACCGTCTGGCACTTCCTGGCAACCCCCGACCAGGCCAGCCAATGCGTCCCCGGTCTAACGGCTTGGGAAACCATTACCCCCAACACCCACTTCCGCCTCTGGCTGCGCCTGCCATTTGCCCCCACCGCCCAACCGCCACTCCCCATCACCCTTATGTGGGGTGAACAACACCCCACCACCTCCCTACACCTGCTGCTAACCACCCAATTCGGTACGGATCCCATCCAGGTCACCACCCAACTCACCCTGCACCCGCTTGCCACCAGCCAAACTCAACTTCACTTTCTCATGGTCATCACCACCGACAACCGCTTCATAAAGCAAATCCTACGCCATCACAGCCCCAGGCTCATTGACCAATTTTTTACTGCCATGCAGCAGCGGCTACAGCCCTAACACACAAACTGTAGGTAGTTGGTAATCATTGCCATTCCCTTGTCTTACCAACCACAAGCTACTAGCCACCAGCCACGACAACAACATCTTTGTTCAACATGCAAGAATTACATCGTTACGCAACTATTGCAAATGACTCAAAAACGCCCGCGTCCGTTCATCTTGCGGATTGTTAAAAAGCTGCTCCGGCGTGCCAATTTCGGCAAAACGGCCTTCGTGCATAAACAAAATGCGGTCGGCAAAGCGGCGGGCAAAACTCATCTCATGCGTTACCGCCAGCATCGTCATTCCTTCCTCCACCAACTGCTGCATCACTCCCAGCACCTCGCCAATTAGCTCCGGATCCAGTGCCGACGTTGGCTCATCAAACAGCATCACCTTTGGCTGCATCGCCATCGCCCGCGCAATTGCCACCCGCTGCTGCTGCCCCCCGGAAAGCCGCGACGGATATTGATCCTTCTTCGCCGACAGTCCTACCTTCTCCAAATTCCGCATCCCTAGTGCTACCGCCTCCTCCTTACTCATCCCCTTCACCGTCATCGGCCCTTCAATCACATTCTCCAGCGCCGTCATGTGGGCAAACAAATTAAACGACTGAAACACCATCCCCGTTTTCAGCCGCAAATCATGCACCTGCTGCCGATACTCCCGTCCATGACCTCCCCCCTGCACCACCAGTCCATCCACCTCCACCGTGCCAAAATCGGGCTGCTCCAAAAAGTTGATGCAGCGCAGCAGCGTGCTTTTGCCCGACCCGCTGCGTCCGATAATGCACACTACTTCGGCTGGCGCCACCTCAAAGGAAAGGTCTTTCAGCACATGAAGCTGGTCAAAATATTTGTCTAACTTGGAAACCCGCACAATCGCTGTCATAATGTCCGATCCCCCCGCGCCACATACGCCTCAATTCGCCCCTGCACCATCGTAAACATAATGGTGATAATCCAGTAAAAAACGGCCGCTACCAGCAAGGCCTCCAAACTGCGGAAATTAGCTCGCCCCACCTTTTGCGCCCGCCACAAAATCTCCCACACGAAGCCCGTAACGGAAATCAAAGCCGTGTCCTTGAGCATGGCGATAAACTCATTGCCAATCGGCGGCACGACCAGTTTCAACGCCTGCGGTAGGACAATGCGACGCATAATCTGGCTGGGGGTCATCCCAATGGCAAGTGCTGCTTCCCGCTGCCCCACCCCTACCGACTGAATCCCCGCCCGCATAATTTCCGTCATGTAGGCGCCATAGTTGATGCCCAAGGCCAGCACGCCAGCCGTCATGCCGCCGGGAGTAATGCCCAACTGCGGCAGCCCCAAAAAGATAAAGATGATTTGCAGCAGCAGCGGCGTGCCGCGAATGAGCGAGATGTAAAAAGTTGCCAGGGCATAGGCCGGGGGAAATTTGGACAGTCGCCCCAACGCCCCCAGCAGGGCCAGCACGCACGCCAGCGAGATAGACAAAATGGCAAGGAGAATAGTTAGCCCCACCCCACCAAAGATAAACGGTGCACGCTCGAAGATAAACGCCCAATCAAGCTGGATGGTCTTAAGCTGCACGCCCAAAATGTTGACATGTAGCCCGCTAAAGGCGAGGAACAATACCCCCAACAGGACGAGATAGGAAACGTTGACCCCAGTGCTAAAACGACGCTGCCGCCGTCGCTGCTGCTCGTAAATAAGCTGTGCCTGGCTTTTGCCTGAATCTGAAGTTGCTGCTGCCATTGTGCCTCCAAAATGGTTGATCCAAAAAGGCGAACCATACGGGTTCGCCTTTCTTTATTATCTGCTAACAACGACCCTATTTTGTCGGGTCACTGGTTAAATCGGCCCCAAACCATTGGTTGGAGAGGCTGCTGAGGGTGCCGTCGGCGTGCATTTCGGCAATGATTTCGCTGACTCGCGCTACGAGGCTGGTGCCATCGAGGGAACTCTTTTTGTCAAAAGCAACGGCTAAGTTTTCCGAGTAGACAGGGGAGCCAACGCGATGAATGGCAATGCCTTCGTCAATAGCGGCTTGGACAACGGTGTCGGAGGTGAGGAAAACGGAAAATTCGGTGCGGCCAGCTTGAATGGCCTGGGCGCATTCGTTGTCGGTTTGCAGCGGCACCACGCTGATGCCGGTTGGGGCTTCGGCATAGAAGCTGCTTTCGGGGAAGCCTAGCTCGGCCTTGTTGCCGTTGAGCCACGTTTCATAGGTGGTGGACAAACCGACACAGACGGGCTGACCGTTGATCTGGTCAAGTGACTCAATGCCGGATGCGTCGCTGGCGGCAAACTGGGCGGGGGTGTAATAGTAGGCGGGTTCGGCAAAGTGCAGGATTTCTTGCCGAGCGACGGTCACGGTCATGGAGCCAACGCTCATGTCCCACTGGTTGCCCCAGTTTCCGGCGGTGATCAAATCCCAGTCGGGGGTGACAAATTCAACTTCGACACCAAGCCGCTTGCCAAGTTCTTTGGCAACGTCTACGTCAAAACCGACAAATTCGCCGCTTTCATCGAGGAACGATTGGGGGGCGTAGTTGGGGTCGGTGGAGACGCGGATAACGCCGTCTGCCTCAATTTTGGCAAGCAGGTCTGCCGGCTCGCTGCTGGTGCAGGCGGTAAGAACGGCCGTTAACACCACAACAACAAACAAACGCATTAAACGCTTCATGGTTTCTTCTCTTCCTTAACAAACAAAAGATTTCCCACGCCTAAAACAGACGCTGGATTTGAGTCTCATTATATCAACAATGGTCAAACCAGATAAGAGGGTTCCCAACCCCATCCTCACCCCAACATCAAATAGCCCCAGACCAGCAAGCTGTTATACTCCTGTGCCAAAACCTTACCCAAAGCAAGGAAGTTTGACCATGATACGCACAGGTGCAGAATATATTGAATCCATCCGTGACGGCCGTGAAGTGTGGCTAAACGGGGAACAGGTGAAGGATGTGCCGACCCACCCTCACTTCAAACCGCTGGTGGACATTCGGGCGCGCATGTATGACATGCAGCACGAGGCGGCCACTAAGGAGTTGTTGTCTTACACCGACCCCGAGACGGGGGAACGAAACACGACGTTTTACAAAACGCCCCATACCCAGCAGGATTGGTGGGATAAGTTTGCGGCGGTAACGGCCGTTATGCAGGACATCAAAGGCGTCGTCACCCGCGTGGGCGACGAAACCATCGGTGAAGTCTGGTCACTCTACGACGGCCAAGATGTGCTCAACAGCGTAGACCCTCGTTTTAGTGCCAACATCCGTCACCACGTGCAAAAAGCATTGGTCATGGATCCCTTCCATGTCTCCGCCAACACCGACCCCAAAGGCGACCGCTCCAAAAAGCCCCAAGATCAAGACCCCGACATGCTGCTCCACGTCGTCCGCGAAACCGATTCGGGTATTGTCGTGCGCGGGGCTAAATTTGAAACGGCCGCTGCCTACGCCAACCAAGCCTTTGTCAAACCCACCATCGCCAATTGGGGCAACGATGCCCTGTCCGACTACGCGGTCGGCTTTATCGCCGACATGGGCGCACCGGGCATGAAGCACCTCTGCCGCACCGGTTTTGCCAATCGCGCCGCCGCTCGTGACTATCCCCTCTCCAACAAATTCGACGAAATAGACACCCTCATCATCTTCGACGACGTGCATATTCCCTGGGAAAACGTCCTCTTTTACCGCCACACCAAAGCTGCCACCTACATCCGCGCCACTCTCCACCGCTACAGTGCCTTCCCCTACGTCCACCGTATCCTCGTCTACGCCGACATGCTCATTGGCACGGCGCTGCACAACTTACGGCAAACAGGGCTGGAAAATGTGCCTTCGGTACAGGAGAAATTGGCGCAATTGGCCGTCTACCGTGAGGGGATTTGGGCGCATCTGACGGCCGCCATCACCCACGCCCAGCCCAGCCCAGGCGGCTTGCTCATGCCCAATCAATCGCTGCTGATGGCTGGCCGTGTTCATGCCCTCACCAATTTGCCGCAGATGATCCATATGACCCGCGAGCTGTGTGGCGGGCAAATTTGTGTTACGCCCGATGTGGCGACTTTTGAACATCCCGAAACGAAGCCCTGGATGGACAAATATTACACGCTCAACGAAAGTTGGATGGCGGAAGATCGGCGCAAGCTGCTGGCCTTTGCCCGTGATTTGCTCAATTCCAGTTATGCGGGGCATCGGTTGACTTTTGCCCTGTTTGCTCAGTCGCCGCCATTTGCCAATTTAGCGGCCGTTTATCGCAACTTTGATTATGATGGCCCTCTGGACTTTGTGCGCCAGGCGGCTGGACTATCGGACAATATCCAATGACACACACACGCTTACGCAAATTCAACACGAAGGACGCTTATCCAGAGCAAAGTCTGGACAATGATTTATCTATGGTGGTCATCGCTGGCAACCACATCTTTTTGCGCGGTCAAACGGCCATGGATTTGGACGGCAATATCGTCGGCATTGGCGATGCGGCGGCTCAGGCGGAAAACGCGATGGCTTGCACCAAAATTTTGCTGGAAGAAGCTGGTTCCAAATTGGAAGACATCTGCAAAATCACCATCTACATCACTGACCGCGCCTACCGCGAACCGGTTTATCGCGTCGTCGGCAAATGGCTCAAGGGAGTTTATCCCGTTTCTACGGGGCTGATTGTGAATGGGTTAGCCAAGCCAGAATATTTGATGGAGATTGATGTGGAGGCGGTAATCCCGCAGGATGTGGAATAGGACGCAGATTCACCTGATTTTCCTGATTCGTACCTTAACGATGAAATCCTTGTACGCAAACAAGCAATGACACAGAGTTACACAGAGAAAGGAAAGAGAATCACAGAGGAAGGGGAAATGCCCCATTTCTTCTCTGTGCCTCTCTGTGTCTTCTCTGTGAACCTCCGTGTAACGTTTTGAGTTCTGTCTCGTTCAGGTTAGGCGACTCTTTATCAGGAAAATCAGTTAAATCAGCGTCCCTGCTTTAAGGAATAACCATGACGTTTTCATTAGCTGGACGATGTGAACGAACGGGGATGGTGGGAGCGGTGATTAGCACCTCTAGCCCCTGCGTGGGGGCGCGGTGCATGTGGGTGCAGGCGGGGGCGGGGGTGGTACTGACGCAGAATGTGACGAATCCGGCGTTGGGGCCGGCTGGATTGGCGCAGATGGCGGCAGGAGCAACGGCAAATGAGACATTAACCTATCTGCTGACATTGGAACCTTATCCCGATTATCGGCAGGTGGCGGTGTTGGGTGGTGGAGGGGAAACGGCCGTTTATTCCGGCAGCCAAACCCTGGGCATCTACGCCACCGCCTCTGGCAATAACTGCATTGCGGCAGGCAACTTGCTGGCAAATAGACATATTCCGCAAGCGATGGTTGATGAATTCTGTCGCCAGCCACAACTGCATTTGGTGGATCGGCT
>JAGQGA010000430.1 GCA_020432595.1 Anaerolineales bacterium
GCCTACCTCCATCGGCGCGGCATTTTGCACCGCGACCTCAAACCCGACAATGTGCTGGTAGTGGGCAACACGGTGCGGGTGCTGGATTTCGGGCTGGCAACGGCTAAGGAGCAAGCCACTGATTCCGTGGGCAGTTGGCTCTACATGGCACCAGAGGTGCTGCTGGGACAGCCAGCCACAGAAGCCAGCGACCTTTACACCGTTGGCGTACTGGCCTACCGGCTATTGACTGGCACGCATCCTTTTAGCATTTATGCGGAAGATGTGATTGGCGAAATTTTGGATGGGGAGCCGGATTGGAGCAAGGTGCAGGGTGGGGGGGAATTAACGGCCGTTATTAGCACCCTGCTCTCCAAACAGCCTGCTAACCGTTACGCCACGGCCAATGATACCATCATTGCACTCTACCAAGCATTGGGGCAGACTGTGCCGGAAGAAACGGCCGTTATCCGTGAAAGCTACTTACAGGCAGCCACTTTTGTAGGGCGCAAAGCCGAACTGAGCCAACTTCAAGCTGCGCTTGAGCAAGCCAAAGCAGGTCATTCGGCCGTTTGGCTAGTGGGTGGCGAAAGCGGCGTGGGTAAAAGTCGCCTGCTAGACGAGCTGCGTACAATTGCCCTTGTCTCTGGCTGGCAAGTCATCACAGGTCAAGCCGTCGCCGAGGGAGGTATCCCCTACCAGCTCTGGCGCAATGTCATACCACATTTGGTATTAACCACAGACATATCTGACCTAGAAGCGAGTGTGTTACGTGAGATTATGCCCAGCATAGAGCAATTTCTGGGTAGAGATATTGCGCCTGCACCCGAAATGACAGGCGAAGCAACCCAGCAACGCTTAGCGCTAACCATTATCGAGATACTAAAGCAGCAAGGCCAACCCACACTACTCATTTTAGAAGATTTGCAATGGGCAGGAGAAAGTCTGTTGCCACTACAGCAGATGTTAAAAATGGTCGAGCAATTCATGAACGTTATGGTCGTAGCCACCTACCGCAATGATGAACAGCCCAATTTACCGGAGACATTGGCTGGTGCACAAGTACTTTCATTAAGTCGGTTGGCAGATACGGCCGTGGCTGAACTGAGTAAGGCAATGTTGGGGGAACAAAACATTCATCCTGATTTGGTGACCCTGTTGCAACAAGAAACAGAAGGGAACACCTTCTTTATGGTAGAAGTCATGCGGGCTTTAGCGGAAGAGGCAGGGCAACTGGCAGATGTGGGCGCGATGATCCTACCTAAAGGTATTTTGACCAGCGGGATGAGCCAGCTATTGGAGCGACGATTACAAAAGATGCCAACGTCTGACCAGTCGCTGTTACAGTTAGCAGCGGTAGCCGGGCGGCAAATAAATCAAAGATTACTACAAACACTTGCCCCGACCGTAGCCATCGAGAATTGGTTACAGCGTGGCAACGAAGCAGCCGTGCTGACTGTGCGCGAAACCCAATGGCAATTTAGCCATGACAAACTGCGGGAAGCCCTCCTGACCCAACTAACACCTGACCAACGACGAGACTCCCATCGCCAGGTAGCTCTGGCTCTAGAAGCGCTCTACCCAGAGGATGCCGCCTACCATGCCGTGCTGTTGGCCCATTGGCAGGCCGCAGAAGATAAAGAAAAAGTCTTAGTTTATCTGGTGCTAGTCGTTAAATATCTGGTTGAGGTTTCAGCCGATTATGAGCAGGCCGATGCCTTGAGAGAGCGTAGCTTGACGCTGCTGCCACCAGATGACAAGCGACATGTCTCGTTATTAACGTTTCTGGCAGATGCGGCCTGGCGGCAGGGGAACTATGAGGAGATGAGGCGAAAAGCCCAACAGGGTCGTGATTTGGCTCTCCAGATTGATGCACCAGAGGGTTTGGTCAAGAGCCTCAACCAGATGGGTTATGCCGCTTACGAACTGGGTGATTATGAAACAGGTCAAAATTATCTTCAGCAAAGCTTGGCTATTGCCCAAACCAACGATGACCAGTGGGGCATTGCTGATAATCTAAACTGTCTAGGGGTTATTGCTTATGTCCAGGGCAACTATGATGTCGCCCGCGACTACGAACTGCAGGCTCTAGCTACCGCCCAAGCTATCGGTGATCAAGAAACGGCAGGCTACAGTCTTGCTTGTCTAGGGGAAATCGCTTTTAGTTATGCAGACTATGATGCCGCCCGCCACTACTTTCAGCAGTGTCTGGGTATCATGGAGGTTAGTGGTGATCAGCGGGGTATGATCGAAACTCTCAACTCTCTGGGGGGTATTGCTATTACCTTGGGTGATTATGCCAATGCCAACGACCATCTCCAAGAGAGCCTCGCCATAGGGAGAGCCATTAATGCTCAACAAAATGTCGGTGCCTGTCTCAGTAATCTGGGCTTGATTGCTTATTATCAAGGAAGATATGATGCGGCTCTAGCGTATGTTCAAGAGAGCCTTGTTATCTATGAAGCGACTGGCGACCAGTTTTATCTCGCCACCAGTACCTGTAATCTTGGACAGATCATGGGACAACAGGGCACATACGCTGCCGCTTATGACTACCTGCAACAAAGTTTAGACATCACGCAGACCCTTAGCTACCAATTGGGTATTGCTAATGCCCATACCCAGCTAGGTTCTTTCTACTTTGAGCAAAGGGTCTATGACCAAGCCCTAGACCATCTTCAACAGGGCCTCCAAATACACCTAGCGCGAAAGCTATGGCTCGGAATAGGGGAGGTTTATGGTTATGTGGCTCTCAGTCAGGTTGCTTTAGGGCAGTATGCTGCTGCCTGGAACACGGTTTTAAGCCATTTTCAATTGCAACAGGAGATGAAGGCAGATACCTCCAACGGGTTGGTACATTTGGCCGTCGCTCAACTGCTGGCGGCCATTCAGTTTGGTCAAGCAGGGGCGCAAGAAACGATAGAGGTTGTGACTGCGTTGACTCAGCTTATGCCCACGCCAACTGTTTATCTTGAAGTGGCTTTAGCTTTAGTTACTCGTCATCATATTCATCTACGTATTTTGATGGCATACGGCCGTTATCTTCTGCAAACCGACCAAACCGAGGCGGCTCGTATTAAGCTAGAAGCGGCTAAGTCTATGGCTGTGAAAAGCGAGCTTGACCACAAGCTGCAGGAGATTGACAGGCTTTTGGGGGTGCTGCGCGATGAGTAAGGTCATGAACGGCCGTTACCAACTCCACAACAAACTAGGCCAAGGCGGCATGGGCATTGTCCACCGCGCCACCGACCGACTGACGGGCGAAACGGTAGCTCTAAAGCAGGTCATGCTGCCAATGACCCAACTGATGTTCAGTTCCCGTCCTGCCTCGCAAAGCAACCGCGAACTGCGGCTGGCGTTAGCGCACGAATTTCAAACCCTTGCCGGGTTGCGCCACCCCAACATCATCAGCGTGCTGGATTATGGCTTTGATAAAAACGGACAGCCGTTTTTCACCATGTCGTACTTGGAGAATGCTCAGACGATTTTGGTGGCGGCAAATGGCCGTTCTGTCCCCGAAAAAGTTGCCCTCCTCATCCAAATGCTCGAAGCCCTGGCCTACCTCCATCGGCGCGGCATTTTGCACCGCGACCTCAAACCCGACAATGTGCTGGTAGTGGGCAACACGGTGCGCGTGCTGGACTTTGGGCTGGCAGCGGCTAAGGAGCAAGCCACTGATTCCGTGGGCAGTTGGCTCTACATGGCACCAGAGGTGCTGCTGGGACAGCCAGCCACAGAAGCCAGCGATCTTTACACCGTTGGCGTACTGGCCTACCGGCTATTGGCTGGCACGCATCCTTTTAGCATTTATGCGGAAGATGTGATTGGCGAAATTTTGGATGGGGAGCCGGATTGGAGCAAGGTGCAGGGTGGGGGGGAATTAACGGCCGTTATTCGCACCCTCCTTGCGAAAGAGCCAAATGACCGTTACCCAACAGCCAACCAAGCAACGGCAGCATTCTACCAAGCACTAGGACAGGGCGCGCCGCAGGAAACGGCCGTTATCCGCGAAAGCTACCTCCAAGCCGCCAAATTTGTGGGTCGCCAGGCAGAGATGGATCAGTTAGTTCAAGCCATCAATCAGGCCAAAGGAGCCCAAGGCTCAGTCTGGCTAGTGGGGGGCGAAAGTGGTGTCGGCAAGAGCCGCCTCATTGAAGAGTTCCGAAGTCAAGCCTTAGTAGCTGGTTGGGTTGTGGTTCGTGGACAAGCTATCACCGGCGGTGCTCCCTTCCAACTGTGGCAAAATATTATCTACCATTTAGCACTCACTGTTGAGATAAGCCCCTTAGAGGCGAGCGTATTGCAGACAATCGCGCCTCAACTGGGAACATTGTTAGAGCAAAAAATCCCCCCACCGCCAAAGCTTGATGCTAAGAACGCTGAACAACGGTTAATCTTTACTATCGTAGATATCGTGCGCCGTCAAAAACTGCCGACGGTTATCATTATCGAAGATTTACATTGGGGTTATGATAGCCTCACCCCCCTTGTTGCCTTATCACGTGTGATCCATCATCATCAGCTCATTGTTCTAGGCACTTACCGCAATGACGAACAGCCTCACCTGCCGGAAACATTACCAGAAGCCCAACTCATTCTGCTGCAACGTCTGGATGAACAGGCGATAACCGCTCTCAGCGAATCAATATTAGGGGCACAAATATTGGCTCACCCACAAGTTGTGACGCGCCTTAAAGAGGAAACGGAGGGCAATGCCTTTTTCTTAGTTGAAATCATTCGTGCCTTGGCGGAAGAAACCGGTCAGTTGGCTGATATTGGCAGGATGACCATACCAGAAAAGCTCTTGACAGGTGGCATACAACAAATTGTCCAGCGCCGATTGGATAAGCTTCCCGCTCTCTATTTGCCCGTATTATGGATCTCTGCCGTCGTGGGACGAAATCTTGACGAGCGCCTTTTACAATATTGTATTGACACATGGCAACTTGAGTTTGAGCTTGAGGCGTGGCTTTTGGCCGGACAAGAAGCGGCTGTTTTGGATATATTTGAAAACCAATGGCGCTTTAGCCATGACAAATTGCGGGAAACGGTACTATCTAATTTGCCAAAGGCTGAACGCCCTCGCCTCTTC
>JAGQGA010000431.1 GCA_020432595.1 Anaerolineales bacterium
TCCAAGACGGCTGCTTCTGCACACAGACTCAGCCAGCGTGTGAGCGAACGGTTGCCGTTTAGCCGCCGCAGCAGCACCGTATCAAGCCCCCGCCCGGCCACCGCCGCCAGTTGCAGCAGCAGTTGGTCTGCCTGGGGTATCCGCGCCAAAAATCGCTCCACAACCGACTGAATGCCCTTGGGCAGCAGCGTTGGCGGCAGGGTCATGGTACTAATTTGGCTCAAGCTGCCGATTTCATCGGCTAATGCCCGCACGACTTCGACAGCAAAAAAGGCGTTGCCTTCCGTTTCCTGCTGCAAAAGTGCCACAATGTCGCTCCGATGCCCGGCTTCCCCCAGCATGGCGGTGCTAAGCGCCCCCATTTCCTGCGGGGTTAGCCTTGCCAGCGGCAACAACTGCATGTCGGGCAGCCGCTTGCTAATTTCCGGCCGTTCGTCGTCACGATGGGTGGCAACCAGCAGCAGGGGCATGGTCTGAATTTGCTGGGTAAGATAGGGGATGGGGAGCAGGCTGGCTTCTGTCCAGTGTAAATCTTCGAGCAGGAGCAATAACGGCCGTTTTACCCGCCCCACCAGTTGGGCAATTGCCGTAACCAGCCGAACTTGTGCCGCTTCGCCTTCCAACTGAGGAGCTGGTGCTACCTTGCGCCCTAGCAGGTGGTCCATGTCCGGCACCAACGGCATCAGCACCCCCGCCTCAAAATCAGACACGTCGGGCAAAGCCAGCAGCAAATGGCGCAGCGGCTCACGCCATAGCTGATACGGCAGCCCGCCGCTGTCTTCCACACCCTGACCGCGCAGCACCAAAAAGCCATCTACCAATGCCTGGGCGCGTAATTCGTTTAGCAGTCGTGACTTGCCCACGCCGCTTTCCCCCCCCACCAGCCAGGCAGAACCATTCCCTGTCTGAGCCTGGGCAAGCGCGTCTACCAACTGCCCAAGCTCAGCTTCACGTCCAACAAAGGTCGCGGCTTGCAGATAACTCTCGCGGATGGCTCGGCTTTCGGCTGGTTGGGTTTGCCCCAGTGCCTGGTGCAAAGCGGCAATGGCTGACTGGGCAGATGGGTACCGCTCGGCTGGTTTTTTGGCAAGCAAGGTGCCCACGATGGTAGGCAATAAGGGAAGCGACAACACTGTAGCTTCTTCATCCGCTTGTATTTTCCGCCAATCCGGCTCGTACTCTAAAACTTCCCCCACGATGTCTTCGGCATAGATATTGAATGGGTGCTCGTGGGCGAAGAGGCGGTATGCTAAAACGCCGACTGCATAGAGGTCGCTGGCTTCGCTGGCTGGCTGTCCCAGCAAGATTTCAGGTGCCATGTAGAGCCAACTGCCAACCGATGCGGTGGCTTGTTCTTTGGCTGCCGCCAGCCCAAAGTCCAGCACCCGCACCATGTCGCCAACCACCAGCACATTGTCGGGCTTGAGGTCGCGGTGCAAAATCCCGCGCCGGTGCAGATAGGCTAAGGCTTCGAGGGTTTGGATGAGGAGGCTGATTTTTTCGGAGAAGGAACGGCCGTTTGCCGCTTCCACAATCGTCTGGGCACCGTCCAGACACGACATCGTAAAAAACGGTTGCCCATTTTCACCAAAGCCATAATCCAGCACGCTGATGATGTTGGGGTGGCGCAGTCCGGCGAGGGTTTGGAATTCATGCGCCAATGCCAGCCGCAGTTCGCGGTTGGTTTGTGAGGCAGGGCGGGAGTTGAACAGCAGTTGCTCAACGGGCAAGAAGACCTGTTTCAGAGCCACAATTTCGCCCGTCAGCCGGTCGGTGGCGCGGTGGACGATGCCCATGCCGCCCTGGCCTAGTTTGTTGTGGAGGAGGTAACGGCCGTTAATCATCTGATTCCTTGTTGTTTTGGCCGGGCAAAACGGCCGTTGCCTCTTCTCCAAACTCGCGCAGCAAATCCTGCACCACCCTATCCAAGTCTAAGTTCTTGCCCCGCTCCATCGCAGTAGATAGCTTGTCCAAATTTAAGGTAGCTTCTAACCGAGGCAGCAAACCATCCAACCGATGTTGCAAATCCTGATTATAGGCTGGATGATGCCGAACCAACCCGACTAATTCTGCGGCGGAAGCTATCTGGTCTTGCTGATAGCGAAGCCAGGCAAAGCCGACGATTGTCTCCAGTAACACATCATGAACACCGTGGGCAGATATTAAAACCGTACAGAATGTTTCTATTGCCCGTGCGTCGCCCAGATGGAGATAAGTAAAGCCCAGATTTTTGAGTACAATCCCTACCCCACGTTGGAAACCAATCCGCTGAAAAATATCCAGACTTCGTTGGAAGTAATCAATGGCCGCCTCGTAGTTGCCTTCATAGTAAAGGGCAGTTCCAAAGCAATCTAAGCTGATGGCTATGCCCAAGGGCGCACCAATCTTCTCCCGAATGGTTAAAGATTGTTGCAAATAATCATAAGCTTGGGCGTAGTTGCCCTGAATCGCAACAAGTGTGCCTAGGTTGGCCAAAGTAAACGCGGTTAAATCTAAGGCACCGCTGGCTTGGGTAATTGCCAGGCTCTGTTGGTAATAAGCAATGGCTTCTTCATAATGGCCTAGAGCTTTCGTTGAGACACCTAGATTCATAAGGAGCACTGCCTGTTCCTTTGTCTCCCCAATCTCTTGGCTGTGCCTCAAACTTTGTTGAAAATAGCTTAAAGCTTGCCCATGCTTTCCTTGTCCACCAGCCACAAAGCCTAAACCATGAAATGAGACCGTGATTCCTTTCTTGTTATCTATTCGCTGATTGAGAGCCAGAGCTTCTTGATAATTCCCTAGAGCTTGTTCGTGGTGGCCTGTGTAAAGTGCTATCTCGCCTAATATATTGAGGCTCCTAGCCAGTTGTGCCTGATTGTTAAAGCCAACGGCTAAGTCTTGGGCTTGTTGAGCCAACGCTTGGGCTTTAGGGAAATGACCTTGCCAAGCCAGATCAGATGCTTGCAAAAGCAGTAACTCAATGGTGCGTTTATCGTCCGCTGGTAAGAGATGTAAGCCCCGTTCTGTTAGCTCTTGGATATAAGCATGTTTGCCTATTTCCGAAAGCATTTGCACCACTAAAGTTAAATAGTGAATTTCTTTGTCAATCTCCCCAGCTTGCTGCCAATGCTTGAGTAAAATCTCGTTCAGGTCTTCTTGGTCAGGATAGAGGGTTTCCAGGGCTTGAGCCACTTGGCGATGCAGGTCGGGACGGGTGTTGGCATCTAACTGTATGAGAATATTTTCCCGCAGTTTGTCATGGGCAAATTGCCACACATTCTCCTGCACTTCCAGCACCATCGCCTCGTTACAAGCCAATAACCAGGCCTCAAGCGACACAGCGGGCGCGATATGGGCTAAGACCGCTAAATCCAGCTTGCGTCCGACCACGGCTGCCAATTTGAGTAAAGGTTGGTATATGGCTGGCACCTTGTCCAAACGTCGCTGCACAACCTGCTGAATGCCACCCGTGAGAATATGCTCTGGGAGAGCGACCTGCCCCACTTGCAACAAGCCGCCAGCCTCTTCAGCCCAGGCACGTAGGATTTCGACCAAGAAGAAGATGTTGCCTTCGGTTTCCGTTTGTAATTGGGCCACAATCTCGGGCTGCTGCCCGGCCTCACCCAGCATCGCTTCTGCCAATTGTCCCACATGGTTGTTGTCGAAGCGGGAAAGGGTAAGGGTATGTACACTATCGCCTAATTCTTCGGGGAGCGTTGGCCGTTCATCACTGCGGTAGGTGCCAATGAGTAAGAGCTTTTCCTCACTGAGCAAAGCAGTTAACCGTTTGATTGGCTCTAAACTTTCTTCGGCCCAGTGCAAATCTTCTAATAGCAACAAGACTGGTTGGGTCTGGCGGTGCAGCAGGTCTACCAGGGTGAAGATGAGACGCTGTTGGGCATCTCGTCCATTCAACTCCGGCGCAGTAGCAATTTCGCGCTGTAAAATCTGTGGCAAGTTAGGTTCAAGCTCCTTGAGGACACCCGCTTCTAAATCACTCAACTCGGTGTGCAAGGCTAGATAGCCAGCCAGGTCGCGCCAGACCTGGAAGGAGCCACCCCCTTCGGCAATGGCTTGACCGCGCCAGACTTGGAAGCCAGCTACGAGGGCTTGGATTCGCAGTTCATTCACCAGCCGCGTCTTGCCCGCGCCACTCTCACCGCCGATGAGCCAGGCAGAACCTTGCCCGGCGTTGGCTTGGGCTAGTGCCTCTTGAAGCTGGCTCATTTCTGCTTTGCGGCCAATGAAAGTGGCGGCTTGCAGGTAGCTTTCACGGATAACGGCCGTTTCCTCTGGCACCGGCTGCCCCAACGCCCGATAAAAAGCCACAATTGTTTCATTGGCCGTGGGGTAGCGATCAGCAGCCTTTTTGGCAAGGAGGGTGCGGATAACGGCCGTTAAGGCTTCTCCCACGCCCATTTTCTGCCAATCTGGCTCTCCCTCCAAAATCTCCCCAATCGTATCCTCGGCATAGATATTAAAGGGATGGGTGCCAGCCAGCAGCCGATAGGCCAGCACGCCAACGGTGTAAAGGTCGCTGGCCTCGCTGGCTGGCTGCCCCAGTAGCACCTCAGGAGCCATATAGAGCCAACTGCCAACGGATTCGGTGGCTTGCTCCTTAAAGGCCGCCAGCCCAAAATCCAGCACCCGCACCGTGTCGCCTACCACCAGCACGTTGTCGGGCTTCAGGTCACGGTGCAAAATGCTGCGCCGGTGCAAATAAGCCAGGGCTTCGAGCATCCGGATGAGAAGATTGACTTTTTCGGGAACAGAACGGCCGTTTCCCGCCGCCAAAATCGTTTGGGCATTCTCCAAATACGACATCGTAAAAAACGGCTGCCGCTTTTCGTCAAAGCCATAATCCAGCACGCTGATGATGTTGGGGTGGCGTAACCCGGCCAGCGTTTGGAATTCATGCGCCAGGGCCAGCCGCAGTTCGCGGTTGGTTTGCGAAATAGGCCGGGAGGAGAACATGATTTGTTCCACGGGCAGAAAGACCTGCTTTAGGGCGACTATCTCACCGGTGAGCCGGTCGGTGGCGCGGTGGACGATGCCCATGCCGCCCTGGCC
>JAGQGA010000432.1 GCA_020432595.1 Anaerolineales bacterium
GTTAATCAACCCCAGCCCACCAAACGACCCCCTACTACCACCTTAGCCCCCGTCAAACCAACTCCCATAGCCACGCAAAACCACCACCTTTCTAACTGGATCATCGGTGGGCTGTTGACACTAATTGTTATTCTGGCTCTGATTCGCTTTGCCGGGGCACTGGTGTTCCGCTTTTTTGTTCCAGCCTTGCTGGTGGGGGTTATTCTATATCTGGTGTTTCAACTGGGGCGGCAGCAGCGTTGGTGGTAGTTGCGGCGGCTTTACGAAGTTCGATGGGGCCAAACATTTCCGTTTGATTGGCAACTAGTTCCCGCCGCTTGATGAGTTCCAGCATCGCCAGCAGCGTCACCGATATTTCCACCCGGTCGGGGTGCCGACTTAGCACATCTTGAAACAAAAAGCTGGTTTGGCGCGTCAACTGGTAGCGAATGCGCTTAAGCTGGTCTTCGATGGTGATGCGGCGCGGCTGGACAATGGCAACGCTCTCTTCCATGTTTTCGGCGCGGGCAAGGATGTCACGAACGGCCGTTAACAGCGTCTCCACCGACACCCCACTCAAATCCAGCCGACTTTCCAGCTTTGGCGGCGGTGCCACCCGCAAGTACGTCCGCAGCCCCGCCTCTTGCCGTTGCTGAAACCATGCCGCCGCCTGCTTAAAGCGGCGGTACTGCTTCAACTGCCTGATCAGCGCCTCGGCCGGGTCTTCCTCTTCCTCATCCTCCCGCTCCGTCGGAATTTGCGGCAGCAGGGCGCGGCTTTTAATTTGCGCCAGCCGCGCCCCAATGACGATAAAATCAATCAGTTGCTCCACCCGATTCCCCTTCATCTGCTCCACCTGCTGCAAATATTGCCCCGTCACCTGCATCAGCGAAATGGAGGTGATGTCAAGCTCCTGCCGGTCAATCAGGTGCAGCAGCAGGTCGAGCGGGCCAGCAAAGGCGGGAACCTCAATTTGGTAGGCCGAAGCGGTCATGATTTTCCTCGTGGCTGCATGATGCAGTAAACAAAGCCGTTCATCTGCACCAGTTCGGTGGTGGTATAATTTTGGCCGATAGCATCCAGCACCGGCGGCGGGTAAAACTGCGCCCGCAGCACCACCGTGTCAAACGCTTGGGCGTTGAGCATCGCCAGCATTTCCGTCAGGTCAACGGCATTGTTGTTGTAGAGGTTGAGCAACTGCGTCGGGTTCGTCACCACGTCGCGGCCAAGGTAGAGGTTGAAGCCAGCATCTTCGCTAAAAGCGGCCGTCTTGCCCTGGGCAATGCGGTTGGCAATGGTGATCCCGGCGGCGGTGTCGGCGGCGGTGGGGGGGCGACCCAGCAGCGACACCCCGGCGGAGTCTACGTAGGGGATGCGCTCCGGCTCACGCGGGGCAGAGCAGGAGGTTTGCGGGGCAATAAACACCTCGGTCGGTTTGCCCAGGGCGCGGGCAACGGCCGTTAAGGCGGGCGTGTGCGTGGGCATGTGGAAAACCAGATTGGCCTGAATGAGAAAGAGGAGGGAAATGGCGGTGGAAACGGCCGTTTGCCATTGCCACCCCCGTTTTTCCGCCCAGCTCAGCAGACGGCTAAAGGCCAGCCCGGTAAGAATGCAGCTTGCTGCAATGGCCGTGGCGAAATAGGATTCGCCCGCCCCCCATTTACCGGCCGTGACGCTGTTGAGCGTGGCGACGACAAACCAGACGGTGTAGGCGGAGAGGCGTTCAAAATAGAGTTGGTAGATGGCGTAACAAACGGCCGTTAGCGTTAGCACCGCGTGCAGCCCAAACCATTGCCGAAACAGCCCCTGCGCCTGCCCCGGCACAAACGGGTTGATGTTGGCGGTGATGGTGTTGAGCAGCCATTCGCCGTTGGTAGCCACGTTGATCCACAAAAAGATGAGGCCGGTGACGGCGGCAAACGGCACGGCCCACACCACCGATCGCTTGGGTTGGCGCAAAAAGAGAAAGAGAAAGACGGCGGCAACGGTGGCGTAGGCGAGCTGCTTCGTGTAACCAGCAAAAAGGAGCAGGAGGAGGACGAGGAGAAAACGGCCGTTTTCCCTCTTTCCCGTTTCTTCCTCCCGCGCCACTGTCACCGTCAGCCAAACAACCGCCAGCGTTTCAAACATCACCATAAACATGTGCTGCCGAAACAGGGGGCCAACGTGGTAGACGTAGTTGGAAGCCAAAAAGGCCAGGCCAGCCAGCAGCGAAATCCACCACTTTTTGCCCTCGCGTTGCACCCCATAGCCAATGGCCGCCGCCGTGATGAGCGTTCCCAGCCAGGAAACCAGCCGCCCTGTCCAATATTTGGGCCCAAACAGCCACACCAGCGGCACAATAACGACGTGAAACAGGGGCGGGTAGTTAGAGGAGTAAAACGGGTACACATCGTTGTCGCGGTACGGCCAGTCGCCGTGGCTAAAAAACACCGTGTCCATCAGCTCAAACCCTTCGCCCTGGTCGTAATCGAAAGGAAACCGGAACAGGTTGAAGGCGTAGATGGCGTAGACGATGAAGTAGCCAATGAAGGCGGCCAGGGCGAGACCGATGAGGAGGCGGGTGAGCCAGGTGAGGGGAGCAGGGGAGCGAGGGGGCAGGGGGGCAGGGGAGATCATTAGGCGGGGTTGTCTCCGAGTGGCAGGAGGGTGAGGCCGAGGAGGGTGATGAAGCCAGCGGCGAGCAAAGCCAGCTTCTGAGCTGGCCCAATGCCGTTGAACTGCCCGGCTCCGAGCAAATCTATGGCGAAGAGGGCAATAACGGCCGTTATGCCCGCGCCAATAAAGAGATAACCTAGCTGTCGTTTTGTCATAATGTTTCCAGCAGGTAATTATCCTTCTGAATGGGGTGCGGGGCAAACGGCCGTTTGTTGGCAAAGTTTGTTTGCCAAACCCACCCACTTGTTTGATAATGCTGCCCATGTAGTGCAATAAGGGTACAAAGGCAGCGTGGCGACCAGAGGTTTATCCGTGTTCGTCCGTGTTTGTCCGTGTCCCATTTTCTAGGAGATCGAAAATGGCTGTGAAAGAGATTGATTTGAAAGAGTATGTAGAGTTTGCCGACGGCATTTCTGTTGTTCGCGGTGGTGGCCCCGAGATTCGCGGCTGGAATAATATCCGCTACAAAATTGGGTTGTCGGGCAAAAATGTCGGATCACAAAATTTGTCCATGAATGTGGCGCAGGTGCCGGTTGGGGGGATTGCCTATGCCCACATTCACGATGGCTTTGAAGTGATGCTGTTTATTTTGCAGGGGAAAGTGCGCCACGAATATGGGGATGGGTTAAAGCAATCCATTGAAAACGAGGCGGGTGACTTTATTTACATTGAGCCGGGCGTGCCGCATGAGGTGTTCAACATTGGCGACGAGCCGGTGATTGCCGTGGTGGCGCGTTCGGCGGCGGATGAGTGGGATAAGATTGTGGATTATCCTTCGAAGTATCGGCCGGTTCAGTAAACGGTAATCAGTAACCAGTAATCAGTAATCGGTAATCAGTACTGGTCACTGATAACCGATTACTGATTACTAAAAAATATGACCTCTCTTCTGACTTCCCAAGACTTGGTTGCTTATCCGACTGTGGCGGCTGACCATCGGCTGCCGTATGGGGATAATGAATTTCAATTTGCGGATTTGTATTTACCGGCGGGGGATGGGCCGCACCCGGTGGTGCTGCTGGTTCACGGCGGCTGCTGGATGGCAGAGTATAGCTTAGAACATTTGGGGTTGATGTGTGATGCGCTGCGGCAAAGGGGAACGGCCGTTTACTCCCTTGAATATCGGCGTATTGGCAACGGCGGTGGCTGGCCCCACACCATGCTCGATGTGGCCGCCGGTGCCGACCATTTGCGTCAGATCGCACCGCAATTTAACCTTGATTTGTCGCGGGTGGTGGCGGCGGGGCATTCGGCCGGCGGACATTTGGTGCTGTGGCTGGCGGCGCGTCATCAGTTGCCAGAAAGCAGCGAACTCTACACGCCCAACCCGCTGCCGCTGCGTGGCGTGGCCTCGCTGGCTGGGGTTGCCAACCTCATTCGCGCCCATCAATGGCCTATTTGCGATGATTCCCCTAGTTTGCTGGTGGGCGGTTTACCTAATGAGGTGATGGAACGTTACCAGCAGGCGTCGCCCAGTGCCCTGCTCCCGCTGGGCGTGTGCCAGATGTTGATCAATGGGGTGCTTGACCCGATTGTGCCGCTGGCCTTTGTTCAGGAGTATGAGGCGGCGGCGCGAGCCAGTGGCGACACGGTGGACATAGTCAATTTGCCGGATGTCGGGCATTTTGAGATGGTGATTCCAGAAACGGCCGTTTTCCCCACCGTAGCTGAAGCGATTCTGCGTTTGCTGGCTTAAAAACTGGCTCCAAGTCTCGCGCCAAAGCTATCAAACCGCCTGACACGTTGGGCAATAATACAGCCGCCGACCGCCCAGCGTTTCTTTCACAATGGGTGTACCACATTGATAGCAAGGGTGGTCATCCCGGTTGAACACCCAAAAGCGATAGTCTCGATACGCACCCCCTTGATCCTTGAGCTTTTCCGCCAGTGCCAAATCGTTGGTGATGCCGCGTGTGCGGTACGATTGCCAGGTAAGGTTGTGGCAGGCAGCGGCCAGCGCGTCGAGTTGGGCTGGGGTGCAGTCCTTGGGGCGCAAGCTGGGGTGCAGCCCACTGACAAACAAAATTTCGCTGCGGAGATAGTTGCCCAGCCCAGCTAAAAATTGTTGATCGAGCAGGAGGGCGGTGAAGGAACGGCCGTTAAACCGCCCCTCCTCCAACCGCGCCCGAATCAGTGCCACCGTTGTTGTTTCATGCAGCAAATCCGGCCCGATGCGGCTGATAAACGGATGCGCCTCAATTTCCCCCTCGCGCAGCACCTCAATCTCCGACGCGCTGTAGAGCAGTGCCGACTGTTCGGCATTGTGAATGGCAAGGCGCAGTTGGCGGGTGGTTTCGGGCAGCACGCCAGCGCGGCTGACCTGCCAAATGCCGTAAAGCTGATTGTGGCTGTAAATGGCAAGCCCGTTGGCAAATCGTGTCACCATCGCCTTGCCATAGGTGTCAACG
>JAGQGA010000433.1 GCA_020432595.1 Anaerolineales bacterium
CATCCGGGGCGCGGCATGGCTCCAGCGAGAGCTTGCAGTGGGCGTTTGCTTCCTGGGGTGTGGATGCGGTTATCGCGGGGCACGATCATGTTTATGAGCGGATTGAGCAGGATAATATTCCCTATTTTGTCAATGGGCTGGGCGGCCGGCCGTTGCGTGGCTTTGGCTCACCGGTTGCTGGCAGCCAGGTGCGCTATAGCGATGACTATGGGGCGATGCTCATTGAAGCTACGCCCGATGAGATAACCTTCTCATTTTATGCCGTGGCCGATGGCGGCACGCTGATTGACAGCTACACGCTCTCAAAATAGCAGTATCAATCGTTTTGGAGAGGAAGATGCACATTTTACTCACAAGTGATATGGGGATTTATTCAGCGGCCATGGTTCCGTTAGCGGAGAGATTATGTGCATTTGGCGACGTAACAATATGGGCATCGGAGCAAGATTGGTCTCGGCCTGAGGCCGCCATTGCTTCACCGATGCGCGTAACAGCTTGTTGTTTGCCCAGTGGCCTCAAGGCATGGCGCTGCACTGGCACGCCTGTGCAATGTGTTTCCTTGGCGTTATCGTTGCTTGCCCCCCAAACAATTGACCTGATTGTTTCTGGCATCAACGTCGCGCTGGCCGTGCCCATGGTCGAGGCCAACCATTACGGTAGCGGCATGGCAGCGGTTAGTGAGGGAGTTCGCTTGGGTGTACCGGGGATTACGGTTTCTATGGCGAATCAGCCCAGCCAACCGGGTGGGTATGAGGTGGCAATTGAGGCTGCTTATCAGGCTGTTGCTGATTTGGTGGAAGCTGGTTTGCCGATTGGGCTTTACAACGTCATGGTTCCCACACCAAAGGGCTTGGCTCTGACAGTTGGCAAGCGTCGGGAGCAGCAAGTGTATGAATTTTATCAAGACCTACAAACAAAACGGGAGCAGCGCCGGCCGTATTGGCATGATGCCCGTTTAAATCGCAGGGGAGTGTGGTCTGGTTAAACAGATTTGGCTCGTCTGCCGTGATTGACAACTCTTTTAGGTATAAGGAGCGTTAACAGTGGGGTATGACAAGATACAATGAGGTCGTATCTGAAAATGGGAGTGGAGCCTTTTTGGACTCCTCAGCAAATGTATTGGTGGCCGAGAATTTGCGCAAATCCTATGACAGCCATGTGGCACTGGTAGATTTGTCTTTTTCTCTGCAGGCAGGTCGTATCTTAGGGTTTTTAGGGCCAAATGGGGCGGGGAAGACCACAGCCATTCGGATTTTGATTACTATTTTGGAACCAACGTCGGGTCGTTTTGCTATAGGTGGCGTGGGTTCGGAAAACCCGGAGGAAATTCGGCGTAAGATTGGGGTGCTGCCGGAGAGTTTGGGGTTCCCCAAGCAGATGACGGGGGTGGAGTATTTGACCTATTTTGCCCAGCATTATGGCAAAACGGCCGTTCAGGCCAAAGCCACAGCGCTTGCACTTTTGGAGGAGGTTGGTTTACAAAAGCGAGGCAAGTCACTCATTGGCAGCTACAGCCGAGGGATGAGGCAGCGGTTAGGCATTGCGCGGGCACTGGTCAATGACCCGGTCGTGGTGTTTTTGGATGAACCTACCCTGGGGCTTGATCCAGCAGGGCAGCGTGAATTGCAGTCACTCATTGTCCGCATTGCCCGCGAGCGTGGCGCGGCGGTAGTGTTGTGCAGCCATCTGCTCAATGAAGTTGAAGAAGTTTGCGATGATGTTGTGATTCTCCGTGAAGGGCAGGTTGTCGCTTCGGGAACCGTTTCGGAAGTCATTGGCAAGGCGGAGCGCAACCTGGTGCGTGTGCGTATTCCGTCGCGGCTGTTGACGGAAGCGCAGGTGATGTTAGCCAACGTGCCCGGTGTGATTCAGGTGACACCGTCTAAACGGCGGATGGGTTGGTTGGAAGTAGAACTGATAGATTTGGCTGATACAGGTGAGGGCGAATCTTATGATGTCTATACCAGCCGTGTTTTGCAATCGCTGCTGCAGGCCAATATCCCGCTCCTCAACTTTGAGGTAGAAGGCGGCCGTTTACAAGATGTCTTTCTTCAGCTTACAGAGGAGAACTAGGGATGAAAAACCGTAGCACACCCGGATGGTGGCTTGTTGCCAAGAGAGAATTAGCCGATCTTTGGATGGGCGGACGTGCCCTGACGTTGCTGATTTTGTTTAGTATTTTGCTGGGGATTACGTCATTTTTGCTGGCCTCTAACAGCGAACTGCGGCTGCTGCCGCCGCAAGAAATGGCGTTTATGATTGTGCAGATTACGATTACGGTGGGGCTGTTTATCGGCGTGCTGCTGTCGGCCGATACCATTAGCGGGGAGCGGGAGCGGGCAACGTTGGAGGGGTTGCTGTTGGTGCCGACCAAGCGTAGCCACATTGTGGCAGGTAAGTTTGTTGCGGCGGCTTCGCCGTGGCCGGCCGCGCTGCTGATTGCTGCTATTCATCTCTTTATCCTGTCGCCCAACAGTACTATTTTTGGGCAAAGTTTGCTGTGGGGCGGGTTGTTAGGCACGGTGCTGGTGTTGTCCTTTACCGGGTTTGGCATGTTGGTTAGCTTGTGGGCCAAATCAAACCGTACCAGTTTGTTTGTGGGGCTGCTGGTAGCACTGCTGTTTTTGCTGCCGACGCAGTTCCCCGGCACGGCGCAGACGGGGTTTATGGGGCGGTTGGTCAAGCAGATGAACCCGATTGAGTCGGTGAACCAGTTTTTGGAGAAGGTGCTGGTGAATAATCGGACACCGGAGGAGATGGCTTATTATCTCTGGTCGCTGGTTGTTTTTGCCCTGCTGGTGGTAGGTTTTATGCTTTATGCGGCACCCCGGCTTGATTTTACGGGGGACAAGGCGCGACCCAAGCTGTGGCGGCCAGCTTCGCGTACCGTGATGGGTATTGTGATTGCGTTGCTGCTGGCGGTGGCACAAACGGCCGTTTCCCACGCCCAAACCTCGGCCACTGATCCTGCCAATGGACTCGAAGTGGTGATCAGCACTGACTATGTGGAAGCTAAAACGGGTGACACCTTTGATTTTACCACGACTGTTCACTACAACGGGGAAGGGGAATCGCCGGAAATGGTTGTGGCAATGAATTTGGTGAACCTAGGGGATGGCGACCCGGTTGACCCGGAAGACTGGTCGCCGGAACGGACGCAAGCGATTGAACCATTGCAGCCGGGAGAAACGGCCGTTCTTGACTGGACTATCAACGCCATTCTGGAAGGGGATTACCTTGCCTATATGACCGTTATCCCCGCCCCGGAAAGCTCCCAGGAAAGCAGTATGCCCCTTTCCAGCCCCGGCCTGCATTTAACTGTTGAACAATTTACCTCGCTAAACCCTGGTGGCATTGCCCCCGTGGCTTTTGGGATGCCGGTTGTCCTGGCGCTCATTATGGCCTTGCAAATGTGGCTTCGTCGCCGCGAATTAGCACTCAGCATGGCCTAGGTTTAGCTCCCCTCACTGCCGCGCACGTTAACAAACAAATATGCAAATAACCCATAGCAAGTGGCAAGTGGCAAGTGGCAGGTCTCGTTTGCTAACGAGACCTGCCACCTGCCACGTATTACCTGCTACTTAACTAGCCGGTACCGATGGTTCCGTCTGCCCATATACATCCTTGCTTCGTTCATAGGCATGTTCTTCGAGCGTCAACGCCTTTTCCCGGAACTCAGCCATCCCGTCGGCATCAAGATGCGTAAACTCAGTGAGTTCTAGCTCTTCTTGCGTTTGGTCATCCCCTTCCCAGCTTACTTTAACATCGCCCACGCCGGGCGCATGATATTTTAGCTGAAAAGCGGTGGGCGCATCCCAGGTGAATTCGCGCACAATAATCACATCGCTGTAGCATTCAACAGGGACGCAAACTTCTTGCCCCATTTGGTCAATCTGCCCGCGATCTGTCCACTCGACGGCCGGCCCCCAGCCCTGCGGGTAATCGGGCGTTCCCATTTCGGGCTTGGCCCACATTTTAATCCCCGCCTTAGCACCGTCAATGCCGGTAATCCAGGCTGGTGCCTTCACAAATTCACCACCTTCATACTCTTCAGGGTATTCCCCTAAATACCACACGGTGCCTTCTTTATCCTGAGCGTAAAAAGCAATTTCCGCCTCCACGAGTTCGTCTTCGGCATAATCTTCGATAAAGGCAACGGCCGTTTTCACCCCCGCCACCTCCTTCACCAAATCTGTCATCGTAAACTCAATGCGGTGGGCAATCGCTTCCCCATCTTCAGTCGTTGTCCCTTCATATACCCAATGGGTACCCGGCACCAGCGGCAGCCAATTGTTGTCAATCGTTGCCGAATTCTCGAAATTGGTGGCATCAAAGGTGTCCAACAGCGAATTGTCAAACTCAGCCATTTCTTCTTCAGCCGCCATCTCTTCTTCGCTGGCTGCTTCCTCATCTGGGGCAGCCGCTTCCTCACTAGCTTCCTCTTCTGCTGGTTGAGCCGCTTCCTCTGCCATCGGCTCTTCTTCGGCCATTGGCTCGCTGCTGCCACAACCAACGGCAAAAACAACTGCCAATAATGCGATTCCTACAAAATACAACAGCTTTTTCAACATCTCGGTCTCCCTGATCAGTTAGGGGTGGGCAAACCTTACCCACCCCTAACTAGATATGCTCAATTAACCAAAACGACAGTGATTACGCAAGAGCTGGGGTGCCTCCTATGTCATCATTATCATAAACTCTGCCATGCCCAAACCGCCAGTACAGCATTGGTACAATGAACAGATTTACAACTGTTGATGTCAACAGGCCTCCCAGAATAACAATGGCCATTGGGTGCTCGATCTCATGACCCGGAGCATCGCCAGCAATTACCAAGGGCACGAGGGCTAAGCCGGCGGTAAGAGCCGTCATCATGATGGGTGCGACTCGCTCTCGCGCTCCACGCATGATCAGGTTCAAGCCAAAGGCTTCGCCCTCAAACTCTTCCAGATGTTGGTAATGGCTAATCAACATGATCCCATTGCGGGCAGCGATACCCAAAATGGTGAGGAAGCCAATCAACGAACCTAGAGACAG
>JAGQGA010000434.1 GCA_020432595.1 Anaerolineales bacterium
AAAAATCGTGGAGGAAGTGGAACAGCAGCCGGCCGGAACCAGCCCCCAATTCCACAATATAAATCGGCTGCGTGGGGTCAAACGTGGGGTCGCCCGCCTGCACCGCCGCCCAGCAGTCGCGTAGATAGCCAAACACGATGTCGCTGTAGGCACGGGCCATCACGGGATTGCAGCTAATGGCGTGGGGAACCACATCCTCTTGCCACGCCTTCAGCCCGTTTTGCCGAAAATAGTGCCGCTGAATTTGCCACAAAATGGATTGCGACAGCCGCTGGTCGGCGGCAATGATCGTTTGCCCCACGGCTACGCTCGCCCCCGCTGCTGGGCAATGGCAACGATGAGGATACCGAGCAGCACCAATGCCCCACCAATGAGACCCTGCAAAGACGGCCGTTCGCCAAACAGCAGCACCGACCAGAGAATGGTCAGCACGGGGGTCATGGTCAGGACGATGGTGTGGATGCCGAGCCGCATTTGGCGCAGTGCCCAGTAATAGAGAATGCGGCTGACCACCACGTCTACCGTGCCGACAAGCAGCAACAGCAAAAAGACGGGCAGCGAGGGAGGTAGGGTCGCCTTGCCGCTGGCAAACATAAAGATGGCGAGAAAAACGGCCGTTGTTCCCACCCGGTACAAAAAGAAGTTGGCAAACTCAATGTTATCGCCATACCGCTTGACAACGGCGATGTGGAGCGAGTAGCACGTGACCCCCGCCAGCACAAACAGCGACCCCAGCCGGAACACGTCGCCCGGCTGGAAACTGATGGTAAACGCGCCGATGATGCATAGCGCCGCTCCCAGCAGTTCCTGCCGCGTCAGCGATTCGCGCAGCCAAAAGTAGCTGAGTGCTAGGGTGATGACGGTGGCAACCCGCCCCAGCAGCGAGGCGGTGCCAGCGTCAATAAGAGAAACGGCCGTATAGCTAAACACCGTTGCCGCCGCCACCAAAAAGCCAATCGTGAGAAAAAACCACAAATGCTGCCGCAGCACCTGCCAGTTGATGGCGCGGCGCAGCCCCAAAAAGAGGGTAATTTCGACGGTGGCAATGCCGAGGACAAAAAAGCTGGAGACAAAAGGAGACAAATAGGCAGCCAGCAAACGGCCGAAGATCAGGTGAAAGCTATCAATGAGCAGCATAGCGGCAAGCACCGCCCATGTCTGCTGGGAAAGGGAAGTTGTGGGAACCACAGGTTGGTTTTGCATAGGTGAGATTATATCCTGCCATTTCTTATTTGTTGCATCAAACTTATTAATCAGGAAAATCAGGCCTATCTGCGTCCCATTCTTAAAAGGAAACCACCATGCACGTTTTTGCCTGCGGTCTGATGACCGAAACCAATACTTTCGCCCCTTTCCCCACCGGCCTCGCCGACTACATCGTGCGGCGGCCAACCGACCCCGTTGTCAATCGCCAGGGCAGCGACTATGGCAACGCCATTGACGTCTGGTATCAGGAATGCCAAAAGCGCGGCTGGTCGTTTAGCATGGGGCTGTTTGCCTTTGCCCAACCGGCCGGCATCACCCCCCGCCCCGTCTACGAAGCCCTGCGTGATGAAATGCTGGCCGACCTGCAAGCCGCCATGCCGGTAGACATCGTGCTGCTCTCCCTTCATGGCTCCATGATTGCCGATGGCTATGACGACTGTGAAACCGACATGGTTGACCGCATCCGCCACATTGTTGGCCCCCACGTCCTCATTGGAGCCGAATTTGACCTGCACAGCGACCTTACCGACCAACTGATGGAACAAGCCGATGCCATCGTTCTCTACAAAGAGTACCCCCACACCGACATCGCCGACCGCGCCGTGGATCTCTTCAACCTGATGGCCGATGCTTACGCAGGCAAAATCAAGCCGACGATGGCAAGCTTTGACTGCCGCATGTTGGGCATGTACCTCACCCCCCACCAGCCCATGCGCCGCTTTGTGGACGAGATGACCGCCCGCGAGGGACACGACGGCGTTCTCTCGCTCTCGCTATTCCACACCTTCCCCTGGGCCGATGTGCCTTCCGCTGGCGTAAAAATGCTGGCAATCACCGATAATGACCCGGTGCTGGCGCAGCAAGTGGCGGAGGAATTTGGGCGCAAATTTTTTAGCTTGCGCCACGCCCTGCTTTTTAACTCGCTGCCGATGAATGGGGCACTGGGCAAGGCACTGGCAAACCCCAACGGGCCGGTGGTGATTGCCGACCAAGCGGATAATGCTGGGGGCGGTGCGCCCAGCGATTCAACGTTTGTGCTGCGTGAACTGCTGCGGCGTGGGGTGGAAAAAACGGCCGTTGCGCTGCTTTGGGATCCCATTGCCGTGCAGGTTGCCATTGCCGCCGGTGAAGGAGCCACGCTAGATTTGCGTTTGGGGGGCAAAATGGGGCCAATGTCGGGCGATCCGCTCGATTTGCGCGTCACTGTAACGAAGATTGTCACAGAAATGGTGCAAACTTGGCCGCAGGGCAACAACCCGCCGCTGGTCATTCCCCTGGGCGACAGCGTGGCACTGCACTGTCAGGGCATTGATATTGTGGTCAACAGTCGGCGGTCGCAGGTGTTTGGCCCCACCGCCTTTAGCAACGCCGGAATTGATCCGACCCAAAAGCGGCTGTTAATCGTTAAATCAACGCAACATTTTTATGCTGGCTTTGAACCCATCGCCTCCGAAATTATCTACATGTCGGCTCCGGGAGCCATTGCGCCCCGCTTTGCCGAAATTCCGTTTGCGCGAGTGGACAGGCGCAAATTCCCCTGGCTCGACGACCCTTTTGCAGATTAAGGCACAGCGTCAGGGGATACATGCCATTCTTGTCAAAGCAGGAATGCAGTTTGATAGCGTATGGATACCCGCTTGCGCGGGTATGCCATTCTGTTGGGCAATGCTTTGGGTCATCGCCTCTACAATAACGCTTCCGGCAGGGACCGACCCAGCCCCAACATGAACCAAAAGCGCATCTTCCCGGTTATTGCTCTGTTGTTGGCGAATTCGCTGGCGGCTACGCTGGTGCTGCCCATTTTGCCGCTAGTGGCGGTGAGCCAGTTTGGGGCATCGGTATTTCAGGCATTGCTGCTGGAAACGTGTTACTACGGAGCCAAGCTGATTGCCGCACCCATCCTTGGCCGCAGTTCTGACCGTCGCGGCCGCCGGCCGATTTTGCTCCTCAGCCAAACGGGAACGGTCATTGCCTTCACGCTGTTTGTGGTGGCGCATCCGGCCGGCCGCACCCTTCCCCCCATCTTGGGGCTAAACAGTGGGCTACTTATTTTGTATGCGGCGCGGCTGTTGGATGGGGTGACGGCCGGCAGCAGCACCGTTGCCAAGGCGTATGTGGCTGATGTTGTGCCGGAAAACGGCCGTTCTCAGGTCTTGGGCTGGATGTCAGCCACGCTTGGCATCGGGTTTATCTTTGGCCCCATCACCGGCGGGCTGCTCTCCGCCCAGTTTGGGCTACTGGCTCCCTTCGTGGCGGCAAGCACCCTCACTTTTGCCGCCCTTGTAGGCAGCACGCTCATCTTGCAGGAATCATTGCAACCAAGAACAGCAGCACACAAACAAGCCACCACAACAGCCAAGCTCTCGCTGCCCCACATCTTCCAACAAACCATTTTTGTCCGCATAACCGCGATGGGGTTTCTGGCAACCCTCTGCTTTTCCGCCATCTCAGCCATTTTTGTCCTCTACATCAACGCCATCTTTTTTACGGATGCAGCCGATTTGTCTGCGGCCAGCCGTTTTGCCGGTCTCGCCTTCACCCTCATTGGCATAACGCTGGCCGTTACCCAAATTTTTCTCATTAAGCCGCTGGTCAAAAAATATGGAGAGACGGCTGTCGTACAATTCAGTCAGATCAGCATGGTCGCTACCTTTGCAGCCATCCCATTTGTTACAAACCGCACACTTTTCTTGCTGCTGGCTATTCCGTTTGTGTTTGTCTATGGCCTGCTGGAACCAAATTTACAGGCTATTGTCTCCCGGACTGATGACAACATTCGTGGGCAACTGTTTGGGCTATACCAATCTACGCTGAGTGGAGCCGATCTGCTGGGGCCTGTTTGGGTAGCCCTCGCTTTCGAGTCCATCAGCCCGCAGTCCGTTTGGTGGCTGTCGGCAGTTCTGATGTTCCTGGGTTTTGCCATCTCGCTCACTTTTCGCGGCCGTTCTCGGCTATCGCCGTCTCGCTAACTGGCTGGGGTTTAATACCGGTGTAGCTGACAATTGGAAAAACACACCGGGACATCTTCTTCCCCATCCGTTCCCGGCAAACGCCTGAACTGTCAGAAAATCTAAATATTTCTAAACAAAAATCCCCTTTTAACGTCCTCTGTAACATTCGCTTGTTATAAACAGTACCAAAGTAGTAGGTGCATGAATAGATTAGAAGAATGCAGAGGGACTAGAACATGAACATTACAGAATTCCAAACATTAAACAGTACAAAGGTAACTCAGATTGTGCAAGACCATGGCATCCAAGTGTGTGGTTTTACCTTTAACGGCACGCGCCGATGGTTTAAGTTTGAATACCCAACACAGAAGCATGACCTCCGTGCTTACATTCAGGCATTGTCTACTCGAGTTATCGAGGTCTGCCAGATGCTTTTTGACCACGGCATTAACACGCTTGTTCTGCCAGTGATTAGCCCCCACGTGCTAAATAAACGGGATGAGGCGTACCGGCAAATGGCGACGCAGGCACTCATGCTGCTGGTGGCTGATCCTCGGTTTTTGCAGTTTTATGAGCAGTATAACGTGGGGGTGCGAATTTATGGGGATTATGAAAGTTATTTGGAGGAGGAAACGGCCGTTAATCTCTCCCAACACCTTGCCACCCTCAACCAAACACCCACCACCCGGCGCATCTTTTGGGGCATCTGCGCCCACGATGCCACCGAAACCATCACCAACCTGACCATACAGCACTTTCAGGAACACGGGCAGGCGCCCACCAAGGCTGATCTCATCAAAAAATATTACGGTGACGACATCGCCGCGCTCGATCTCTACATCGGCTCCTCCAAAACTCAAGCCATTGACA
>JAGQGA010000435.1 GCA_020432595.1 Anaerolineales bacterium
GCCCTGCTTGCACTACCATTTGCGCGGGCATAGGGATGGGTTGGTTGGGCTGCTGGGTTTGTCGCTGGGTGGCTTGGGCTAAAACGGCCGTTGTTACCAACACAAATCCAAACACCATCGGGAGTAAGATAAACGCATAGCGGCGCATATGGCCTCCTCAAAAAGTAGGACACGGACGAACACGGACGAACGCGGGTGGATTTGCCAGATTGTTGCTTTTCGTTCGTGATGGTACGTCACGCTCGTGAAAATTTATGAACAAATAATCTATACCTCTATAGTACGCTTTGCCAGCAAAAAAGCCAACCACCCCTCGTGAAAAGGGTGGCTGGCTTAGAGATAGGTTAAGGATGGCTTGATTAGAGATTGGGGATTAGAGATTGAACCAATCTCCAATCTCTAATCTCCACTTTCTTACGCTTTTTGCAGTGAAAGCATTACGTCTGCGTCACCAACTTTGACCGTTTGGCTGAAGAGCGAGTTGGTGAGAAGGGTGGGGTGGAGAACGGCCGTTAATGTCTCACCCTGCACATACTCGCCAAAATTCACCAACGCCTCCGCCACCTCGCCCGTCGCCGCATAACCAAGCTCAATCCGATCCGAGATTTCCAGCCCGGCATCCTTCCGCATCGTGTTGATCGCCCGCACCAGGTCGCGGGCATACCCTTCCTGCACCAGTTCCGGTGTCAGGTTCACATCCACCGCTACGGTCACCCCCTTGTCGCTGGCAACCGCCAGCCCGCCGCGTGATTCGGTTTGCACCAGCACCTCTTGGTCGTCTAGGCTTACCGTTTCGCCGTCAACCGTCACCAGCAGTGGTTCACCTGCTTGCAGCGTTCGCGCCGCTTCGGCCGGGTCAAGCGCCAGCAGCGCATTCCGCACCTGCGGAAACGCCTTGCCAAAGCGCGGCCCCAGCAACCGGTTGTTGGGCAGCAGCTTGTAGTTAACCAATTCGCCTACCTCGGAAACAACCTCAATCTCCTTGACGTTGATCTCCTCGGCCAGCACATCGGCCAGCTCTTGCAGGTCGTCTTGCGCCTGCTGGCTGCCTACGTTCACCCGTGCCTTCGCCAACGGCTGCCGCAGCTTCACATCTGCCGCCCCCCGCGCCGACCGCCCCAAACCAGCGGTGGTGATGGCGAGCCGCATTTTTGCCAGCAGCCGCTTGTCCAGCGCCTCGGCATCGGCTTCGGGATAGAGGCAGTGGTGGACGCTGGCCGGAGCGGTGGGGTCAACCGCACACACCAAGTTTTGGTAGATTTCCTCGGTGACAAACGGGACAAAGGGAGCCAGCAGCTTGACATATTCCACCAAAACGTGGCGCAGCGTGGCGTAGGCGGCGGCTTTATCGGCATCGGCCTCACTTTTCCAGAAGCGGCGGCGGGAGCGACGCACATACCAGTTGGAGAGATCGTCAAGCATGGCTTCCAAATGCTGGGTGGCTTTTTCCGAGTCGAAGCCGTCGAGCGCGGCGCGAACGGCGAGGGTTGTTTCATTGAGCCGTTCTTTGATCCAGCTATCGAGTTGGGCGTGGGCCGGATTAGGCGACTGTTCACCGTTTACTGATGACTGTACGTGAAGCGGTCGTGAAACGACATTACCGGCCGGCAGCCAGCCATCCAACGTCGCATAGGACACAAAAAAGGCATAGACATTCCACAGCGGGATCAAAAACTGCCGCCGCGTCTCGTCCCCACGATTAAAGCCAAACAGCAGATTTTGCTCTGGCTTGCAGCCTGCGTATAGCCAGCGCATAGTGTCCGCACCCATTTTGTCGGCCGCTTCGTTAAACTCGATGGAGTTGCCCCATGACTTGTGCATTTCGCGCCCATCTTCAGCCAGCAGCGTTGAATAGCCAAACAGGTTGAGGAAAGGTGGTTCGTCACCCAACACCGTGCTTTGCGCCAGCAAGCTATAGAACCAGTTGCGGAACTGGCCGGGGAAACTTTCGCTAATCCAGTCGGCTGGATACCATTTCTGCCACAAATCATCGTGGTGCTTGCGGTAGCCCAGGGTGCTAAAGGCCACGATCCCGGCATCAAGCCAGGGGTTGCCCACGTCTTTGATTCGGTCAACTTTACCACCGCAGTTAGGGCAGGCGATTTTGACGGCATCAATGTGGGGGCGGTGTGGCGTGTGGCCGACAAATTGATCCCAACCCTCCACGGCGCGTTCTTCTAATTCTTGCTCATCGCCAACCACAGTAAAGTTGCCGCAGTCGGTGCATTCCCAGATAGGCAGTGCCAATCCCCAATACCGCTTTTTGGAGATCATCCAGTCGTGCATGTTCCGTAGCCAGTCCATTTCACGGTCATAGCCAAAGCCGGGGTACCAATTGATTTTTTCTACCCGATCCATGATTTGGTAGCGCAAGCTGGCCGCTTTTTCCGCCTCAGTCACTTCTTCACGCGGTTTGTCATACAGTTCACCCATGCTGATGAACCATTCATCCACCAGCCGGTAGACCAACTCTTCGCCGCAGCGCCAGCAGTGAGGGTAGCGGTGGGCATACCGCTGTTTGCGGTAGTAGTTGCCCTTGCCGCGCAAATTTTCAAAGATGTCTTCGGCCACGCCCTGCACATGCCGGCCGGTTAGCCAATCAAACCCTGCCACATAGATGCCGTTTTCGTCCAGCGGGGCGACGATGGGCAGGTCGTTTTCCTTGCTCAACTGGAAGTCCTCGGCCCCGCAGCCAGGGGCGATGTGGACGATGCCCGTCCCTTCATCGGCCCCAACTTCCTTCCAGCCGATGACGCGATGGGTGTAGTTGGCTTCGGCAAACGCCTTTTGTACCGCTTCCAGTTCGTCAAAGGGGCCACTGTATTGCCAGCCCAGCATGGCCTCGCCTTTTAGCTCGCCAACAACTTCATACTTGCCGATGAGGCTGTTTTTGGCTGCTTCCTTGGCAAGATAATAGACCCAGCCATCTTCATGCTGCACTTTGACATAATCCAGCTCGGTGCCGACGGCGGCGGCGACATTGCTGGTGAGCGTCCAGGGGGTGGTGGTCCAGACGAGCAGGGCTTCGTTGTCGCGCCCCAGCAGCGGGAATTTAACAAAAACAGAGTCGTGGGTGATCTCGAAGTAGCCGTCGGTGACGATTTCGTGCTGGCTGATGCCGGTGCCGCAGCGAGCGCACCAGGGCATCACGTCGCGCCCTTTGTAGAGCCAGCCGTTTTCGTCACATGTCTTGAGGAATTTCCAGATCATGTAGTTGTTTTCGTCGCTGAAGGTGAAGTAGGAGCCGCCAACTTCGGGCAGCCCCAACATGCCCACAACTTGCTCGACGGTGCCAGTGACGGGACCGTTTGACCCTTGGACGGTAACGCTCTGATTGGCATCGGCCTCAAGCAGATCGCGCAGGCGGCGCAGTTCGTCGGGGTCATTCCAATCCATCCAGTAGCCGAGCCGGATGGATTGTTCGGTTTGGACGGCGGCGTAGGTGAGAACGCGCATTTTGCACAGCTTGACAAACTCGTCGAGGCCATATTCTTCGATGTCGCGCTTGGATTTGAAGCCGAGTTCTTTTTCTACGTTGACCTCGACCCACAGCCCCTGACAGTCGAAGCCGTTTTGCCAGCGCAGGTTTTTGCCCTGCATGGCGTGGTAACGCTGGTAGAGGTCTTTATAGGTGCGTCCCCAGGCGTGGTGGACACCCATGGGGTTGTTGGCGGTGATGGGGCCGTCAATGAAGCTAAATCGCTTGTCGCTGGTGGCGCGAAGCTGGCGCAGCTTGTTGAAGGCGTCGGTTTCTTGCCAGAAGTTGAGGATGTTTTGTTCGAGGGCAACGAAATCTACTTTGTTGGATACGTCTTTAAAGCTCATGGTATCTCTCTTTTGGTTTTGAGATTGGAGATTAGGGATTGGAGATTGAGAGATTGGGAGATTGGGAGACTCTATCTTGTGATAGCCTCTTAATCTTCCAGCCTCCTTGTCTCCCAATCTCTTTGTCTCTTTGTAAACACAGATTGGAGGGAACACGGATGTTAATTGAACCGTGATGGTGACAAGGGAATCCCAGCATAGCCCGCAGGTTATGCTGGGCTGATAATTCGCTGAAGATGTTGGGGTTGAACGATTTGCCATTTCATTAGGTTATCCTTGTGCCTGATACCAAAAATAGCGGGTGGCAACGGCCGTTAATCCATCCATCCACGCCCCCCACACCGGGTAACCTGCCTGCACCTGCCCCAGCCGCATCATCTGTTGTTGATCCCAGATGATCTGCGTCCAGTAGTAGGTGATTTCTTTTTGCCCCAGCATCATTGTTTCGCCGAGGCCGGGCAGCGGCAGGACGGACAGCTTGGCAATGGGCTGTAGGGCTAGGGTAGCGGAGTTGAGGGTGAGGGCATGGTTTTGTAGCTTGGTGTGGGAAAGAACGGCCGTTCCTGCCCCCACCGCCGTCGGAAACCAAAAGCCATAGCCAGTTGCCACCTCTATATCTTCCTCAACTGTTGTCCCGTTAACCGTGCGCGTGCCGATGACGCTGGTGTCGTTAAAGATCAGTTTGCCCTCAATCCGCGTTGCGCCGTCCCACAGCCGATAAGTGAGCCGTTCAGGACGGCCGTTTTTTTGCTGTAGGTAGTGGTAGAGGGTGGAACGGCCGTTAACCGCCCGCTCATCCACATCCACTCGCAGCACCATAAAATCGGCCGTTGCCTGCGTCAGCCGCCACGATTCCACCGCCCCCGTCGGCTGTCCCTCGCGCTCATAGCGATAGGCTCCGGCGGCCAGCGGTTTTTCGTAGGGTTGTTCGTGGATTAGAAAGCGCATGGTGGGGGATTGGAGATTGGAGATTAGAGATTGGCGATTGTACAGGTTCACCAATCTCCAATCTCCAATCTCTAATCATCTAACTCAACATAAATCCGCTTGTTAATCTTCCCTTTGCTCTTGTAATCTACAATCCGCATTCGCCCCACTTCGCTGGTGTTGGCAACGTGGGTGCCGCCGTCGGCCTGTAAATCCAGCCCCACCAGTTCCACG
>JAGQGA010000436.1 GCA_020432595.1 Anaerolineales bacterium
CCAAACACAAGTAAAGACACCCATTTGGGCAGATCATGGGCGGCACGATGTAGGAGCGGGAGTAGAACGACGCAGGCTGCCACAGCTGCTACCAAGTGGGTCAGCGTATTGATTGGTTCTAGCAAATACCGGTTGAGTCGCTTCATCACGCTGGTTAGCTTAAACTGGTTTTCACGCCTTCGCAAGGGTTAGGCTAACCTTTATTGTAAGGAGCGAAATTTGAGATTGAGGTCTCCTAACCTATGGTGTAGCTTAAACCTATGAGGTCAGCTATGCAGTTGTCTTCTTTGTGAACATTGTTACAATGTAACTTGCATGGACGAATTCGCTTTGGAGGAAAGATGTCTTTAAAGACAAACGGCCGTTTATCCCAACCCACTCTCACTGAAATCAGCCAACCCAACTGGCGCACCTTGCTACACCAGGGCGTTGTCTTGTTCAAGCTTCGCATTGTCTTTTTGCTGCTGGTTGCGGCCACCGGCGGCGCATTTTTGGCGGCCGGCGGCTGGCCGGGTGTCGAGGTGCTGCTGCTGACATGGGTCACGGGCGGCATGGCGGCTGCCGGAGCCTCAGCACTCAACCAATATTGGGAGCGGGATTCGGATGGGGCGATGGGTAGGACGCGGGAACGGCCGTTAGTCACAGGAACCATCGCCGACCCGCGCTGGGTGCCACCCGTAGCCGCACTGCTCATTTTGCTTCCCTCCCTGGCTGTGCTTCCCTTCAATCCGGCACTCACCTTCTTCCTGCTGCTGGGAGCCATCATCTACGTCGGCATTTATACCATCTGGCTCAAGCCGCGCACCCTGCTCAATATTGTCATTGGCGGGGCGGCCGGCAGCGCCGCCGTTCTCAGCGGCAGCGCCGCCGCCGGAGCATGGAACCATCCCGGTGCCTTGGTGCTGGCTGGTATTCTTTTCCTCTGGACACCCTTCCACTTTTGGAGTTTGGCACTGCTCTACCGTGACGACTATCAAAAAGCCAATGTACCGATGCTGCCCGCCAAAACCACCCCGCGCCAAGCGGCATGGTGGGTGCTGTCCCACACGCTGCCTGCTGGCCTGGCTGGTTTGCTGCTGGGGCTGCTCCCCTCCCTCGGCTGGCTCTATATCGTTCCCGTTGGGCTGCTCACCGCCGATCTTGTGTGGCGCAACATCAAGCTCATCAAAGACCCTGCCCCAGCCAACGCTCGCGGCATGTTTCTGGCCTCCAACCTCTATCTGCTGGTGCTGCTCCTCGCTATCTGCGTCAGCAGTGGGCTGGGTGGGCTTTAGCGAGTAGATGGCATCCCGCTCTTGCTTTACTTGTCAGCAATTAGATTGCAGAATGCGTGAAGTTATTTAGTCATTCCCGCGAACGCGGGAATCCATGCTTCAGTGCGGAATGGATACCCGCTTTCGCGGGTATGACATGCTTTTGGGAATAGTCGTCAACAAAAGTTACGCCCAACCTTGATCGCAAAATTCATTGACAACCCACCTTCACTTTGCTACTATCTCCCCATGATTTTGACTCATCGTATCTTCAACTTCGCCGCCGCCGCCAGGCCTACCGGTCTGGCGAATGCTGTTGCTTGAGTCAAATAAGTTAAAACGAGACTCACAACCGCCAGATCGGAACGCCCGGTCTGGCGGTTTTTTTTTTGCCCTGCTAAAATCCAGTCATCAGTAACCAGTTATCAGTAACCAGTTCCAACTGATGACCGATGACCGATTACCGATGACTGAACAAACGGAGTGATAATGAAACCAACAACCAGTAACGAGATACGCAAAGCGTTTTTAGACTTTTTTGCTGAACACCAGCATGAGATTGTTGCCAGCTCGCCGCTGCCCAATCTGGACAACCCGACCCTGCTTTTTACCAACGCCGGGATGAACCAGTTTGTAGATGTCTTTTTGGGCAACGAAAAGCGGAGCTATACCCGTGCTGCCACCGCGCAAAAGGTGATGCGGGTGCAGGGGAAGCACAACGATTTGGAAAACGTGGGGCCATCGCCGCGCCACCATACCTTCTTCGAGATGTTGGGCAACTTCTCCTTTGGCGATTATTTCAAGCGGGAAGCGATTGATTTTGCCTGGCAATTTGTCACGGGCGTGCTGGGGCTGGAACCGGAGCGGCTGTGGGCCACCATCTATTTGGATGATGACGAATCGTTTGTGCTGTGGCAGCGGTATTTGCCGGCCGAAAAAATCCTCCGTTTTAACGAAAAAGACAACTTCTGGGCCATGGGCGACACCGGCCCCTGCGGCCCCAACTCCGAAATGTTTTACTACGTCGGCGACATGGCAACCTGCGACCCGTCGCGGCTCAATGCCGACGACGACGAGGAGTTTTTGGAGTTTTGGAACCTCGTTTTTATGCAGTTTGACCGCCAAACTGACGGCACGCTAGTGCCGCTACCCAAACCATCGGTGGACACCGGCATGGGGCTGGAGCGGATGGTGCGGATTTTGCAGCACGCCCACAGCACCTATGAAACCGATTTGTTTACCCCGGCGCTGGACGAAGTGCAGAAGCTTTTGGGCGACAGCGACGCCGAGCGTGCGGAAAAGTATGTTGGCTACCGCGTCATTGCCGACCACGGGCGGGCGGCAACTTTTTTGATTGGGGATGGGGTGCTGCCGGGCAATGCGGGGCGCGGCTATGTGCTGCGGATGATTATCCGGCGGGCGGCGCGGTTTGGGCGCAAAATCGGGTTTACGGAGCCGTTTTTGGCTAAAATAGCAAAAATATATGTCGATCTGATGGGTGAAGCCTATCCTGAGCTTGTCAACCGGCAAGATTTTATCTTTCACACATTGACACAAGAGGAAGAACGTTTTTCACGCACCCTTGATCTTGGTGTTGACCAACTGAATCAAGTGTTTAACATGCTGTCACCAATTATTTCAAATTCAGCAGAAACAATGCGCAGAATGTCGGATACATATACCCAACAAAATCGCCAAATAGTAGAAGGTATAATTCGCCAATATGCTGAACAAACGCATAACATTACACAATCATTGAGAACAAGCATGGTGGATAACATAATTCAGCGGGTATTACCTGGAAACATTGCATTTGATTTGTATGCTACGCATGGGCTACCGCTGGAAATTACGCGGGATATTGCTGTGGAACAGGGGTTTTCCGTGGACGCAGAGGGATATGAAAGGGCGCGGGCAGACCATGCGCTGGCGAGCGGGTCGGGGGCGTTTAGCCAGTATGTGCAGGGGACGAGCGTGTATGGGGATTTGCTGCATGAGCTGGTGGGAAACGGCCGTTTATCCCCCGATGGCGTAGACCATGACCCCTACAGCGGGGCCACCCTGCACAGCGAAATCGCTGGGCTGGTCAAAGACGGCGCGGTGGTGAGCCGCTTGTCCGTGGGCGACAAAGGGGACGTGGTGACACCCGCTACCCCGTTTTACGTCGAGTCCGGTGGTGAGGTCAGCGACAGCGGCTGGATTACCGTCGAGGGGGGCAAGTTCCGCGTGGACGATGTGCGCCGGCCGGTGAATGGACTGATTATTCACGTGGGCGAGATGGTGGAAGGGGAGATGGCGGTGGGAAAAACGGCCGTTTTGCAGGTAGACAACAGCCGCCGCGCCGACATTCGCCGCAACCACACCGCCACCCACATTTTGCACCGCGAACTGCGGGCGCATTTGGGCACCCACGTCACCCAGGCCGGGTCACTGGTCGCTCCCGACCGGCTGCGCTTTGATTTTGCCCACGGGCAAGCGGTGGGCAAGGAAACGTTGGCGGCGATTGAACGCGACATCAACGAGGCGATTCTCGCCAATATGCCGATTACCATTCGCCACATGGGGCAGAAAGAGGCGATTGATGCCGGGGCGATGGCGCTGTTTGGCGAAAAATATGGCGACATCGTGCGGACGGTCAACATTGGCAACCCCAAGCCGCAGGATGCCTATAGCTTTGAGTTGTGCGGCGGGCTGCACGTCAGCGAAACGGGCGAAATTGGGGCGTTTCGCTTTGTCAACGAAGGCGCGGTGGCGGCTGGCGTGCGCCGCGTGGAAGCGGTGACGGGGCGCGGGGTGCAGGCGCTGGTTAGCGAACGGTTTGACCTGCTGGATCGGGTGGCTCACAAGCTGAATGCGCCGCTGGGTGAACTGGAACGGCGGCTGGATGCCATGTTGTCCGATAACCGCAGCCTGCAAAAAGAGCTGGAACGGCTACAGCGCGAGGCGGCGAAGGGTCAGCTTGATGACCTGCTGGGGCAAATTCAGCTGGTGAACGGAGTGCAGGTGCTGGCGGCACAGGTAAGCGTGGCCGATGTAGACGGGCTGCGGGAAATGGCGGATTGGTTCCGCGACAAGGTGGGGTCAGGAACGGCCGTTTTTGGCGCGGTCATCAACGACAAACCGATGATTGTGGCAACCGTGACCGATGATGTCATCAAGCGTGGGGTAAAGGCGGGCGACATTGTGCGCGACGCGGCCAAAATTATGGGTGGTGGCGGCGGTGGTCGCCCCAATCTGGCGCAGGCGGGGGGCAAGGATGTGGCTAAGTTGGGGGAGGCATTAACGGCCGTTGTGGGGCTGGTGGAAGCGGCTTTGAAATAATGGAGATTTGGGATTGGAGATTGGAGATTGATGAAGGTTCAAAATCTCCAATCTCCAATCGCTAATCTCTCCTTGGAGGAAGAGATGGAACTAGATCGCAACACGTTGCGGGCGGCAATTCACAAACAGTACCGGGAGGAGCATGAGGCGCTGGGGGAGGCAGGGACGTTGGCACTGCTGGAGAAGGCGCGGCAGTGGGATTTGTCGGGGACGTTGGGCGCGGGTGGGGTGATTGTGTTTCCTCACGCGGGGGTGGCGGATTGTGGGCATCAGATTGCAACGGCCGTTCATGCCTGCCTCGACAGCGGAGCCGACCGCGTGCTGGTCGTCAGCGTCCTCCACGCCTTCACCCAGGAAATGCAGGATGCCCGCGTGCGCGTGGCGAACGGCAGCGTCGTGACC
>JAGQGA010000437.1 GCA_020432595.1 Anaerolineales bacterium
CTTTGGAAAACTGGAAGTGGCGGCTCAACCGCGACTGTTACCGCACCGCCCGCCACATCGTCACCTGGTCTGAGTGGGCCAAGCAGGGGCTGGTTGACGCTTACGAGGTTCCGGCGGAAAAAATCACCGTCATTCCACCCGGTGTCAACGTCAATGAATGGACAAACCCAACATCGCGCCGCTATGAACAAGGCGACCCGGTGAAAATTTTGTTTGTGGGGGGTAATTTGGAACGCAAGGGCGGGTTGGTTTTGCTAGAAGCGTTCCGCACCTTGCGGCAGCGTCTGGCCGCAGCAGCAACCACCTCTGGGGGACATGAGGAATCACCGATTGAGCTACACCTCGTCACACGCGACACGCTGCCGCCGGAGCCAGGGCTGTATGTTTACAACAACATGCAGCCCAACAGCCAACCCCTCAAGGAGCTGTATTACCAAAGCGACCTTTTTTGCCTGCCCACCTTTGGCGACTGTTTACCGATGGTTCTGTCGGAAGCGGGGGCAACGGGGCTGCCCACCATTTCTACCAATGTGGCAGCCATTCCCGAAATTGTGGCCGATGGCGATACCGGTTTTATTGTGCCACCGGGAAATGTGGAGGCATTAACGGCCGTTTTGCAACGCCTCATCATTGACCCCCAACTGCGCCGTCATCAGGGTGAAAGTGCCGTACAAACCGTTTCCGCCCTGTTCGATGCCCAAGCCAACGCCCGCCAACTGCTGCACCTCATCAAAGAGGTGGCAGCGGAAAACAAAACAAAGATATAAAAGGGAATTGAGCTTAGGACGCTTCTTTGCCTGATTTTCATGATCAGGAAGATCGGGTAAATCAGCGTCCTATTTCTATAGGAGCAACCGATGAACGACATCCTTCTCACCGTCTCCGGCACCATTGACCCTGAGATTCGGGGCAAAATTGAGCGCGGCGAACGGCCGTTAGCCGACTACATTGCTATGGCCGACAGCTTCCAGGCCGACCTCATTGATTACAACAGCGCCGCCCAGCAAGCCAACTGGTTTGGTAAACTACTCGGTCGCTTCGGCGGGCGCAACCTGCTGCTGGCCTGGGTCTGCTACCAACTGCGCCACCGCTACCGCGTCATCTTCACCGACGGCGAACAAATTGGTATTCCGCTGGCCTTTTTGCTCAAATTCTTCACCTTTGGCGACCGTCCCCAGCACCAAATGATTGTCCACATCCTCTCCGTGGGCAAAAAGATGCTCTTTTTTGACAAGCTGGGCATCCAAAGCCACATTGACATCTTCTTTGTCTATGCCACCTGGCAGAAAAAGTTTATTGAAGAACGGTGGAATGTCCCCGGCAACCGGGTTGTTTTCACCCCGTTCATGGTGGATTCCCACTTCTTTGCCCCCAACCAAGCGGGAGGCTCCGGCAATTTGCTGGGGCTGAAGGATGAAAAACGGCCGATTTTGTGCGCCGTTGGGTTGGAATTCCGTGACTATCCTACCCTCATCGAAGCGGTGCGCGGGCTGGGCGTGGTGGTAGTCATCGCTGCCGCCAGCCCTTGGTCAAAGCGGTCAGACAGCACCGAGGGGCAAGATATCCCCGACAACGTTATCATCCATCGCTTTACGCAGTTTGAGCTGCGCGACCTGTACGCGCTCAGCAACTTTTTGGTCATGCCGCTCTACAACGTCAACTTCCAGGCCGGGGTAACGGCACTGCTGGAAGCAATGGCGATGGAGAAAGCGGTGGTTTGCTCGCGCACGCCGGGGCAAACGGATGTAGTGGTGGAAGGGGAAACGGGACTATATGCCACCCCCGAAGACCCAGCCGACCTGCGCCGTGCCATTGTCTATCTACTGGAAAACCCGGATGCGGCGGAACGGATGGGCAAAAACGGCCGTCGGCGGATTGACAACTATATGAGTCTGGATCAATATGTGCTGCGGCTGAATGAATATGTTCAGCCCCAAGGAGCGTTAAGCCTGGCAGCCGATTAGAACTGTCTACACACATACCAAGCGGCTGGGGAGCTGCATCGCATGGTATGTGCAGGCAGGTGGGAGCCAACGTAAAAAGTCGCACCCTGATTGGGGTGCGGCTTTTTGCTTGGTCTCATAGAGATGCTGGATTCGCCGTAGCCGAGGATTCCAATCCTCGCTCTTCAGCTATTAGTGGCTAGTGGCTGGTAGCTAGTGGCTCGTTCGATCAACCACCAGCCACTAGCCACCAACCACCACTTACCATTTACACAAAAATAGCGGCCTATTTCAGCCGCTATTACTTAATTTGGTATGGGTTGGGAGAAAAACGGCCGTTAATTAGCGCAAATGGGCAAACATCTCGGTTGCCATTTCTGGCCCTACCGCGTGCGCGGCTTGCTCAATACATCCTTCAATAAACTGCTGGGGTGATCGTTCCGGGGGAGTTTTCTGGCTAACTTCAGCCACAAGATTATAGGCACTTTTACCATACAGTTTTTGCAAAACATTTACTGCTTCCAGACGCAAATTGCCCACAGCAGCCGCAGCCTGCCCGTTGATGGCTCTGGGTTGAGGGGCTGCAGGGGAAGGGGTGGCCGCAAAACGGCCGTTCGCGCCCTGCCGCTTTAACTGTGCCAAAATGGCTGGCACATCAGGCACAGAACCTTGCGCCATCCAGTTACGGCGGCTAGGCGAAAATTGTACGCCCGTTACTTCCAACTCTAACACAGTTGCCAGCGACACAGGTTCCGGCCGGCTGGCACGCCCAATGTAGCGAACCTGTCCCGCTTCCACCAAAATCACATGATAAAGCTGCCGACCCTCTGCGCTCCGACCAAACAGGTGTATGGTTCCAGTCTTCTGCTCCTGATAAACCGATTCTAATATCTGGTAAAGTTTGTCTTGCATGGTTGCGAACACCTATGTCCTGAAACAACTAAAAAATGCTGCTTGCCCTAATTTGCCCAACGCATTTTAGTACAAGCAGCGCACTCTGTAAATAATGACTTTGTCGGCTTGGCTTACACCCGCAGGGATTTTAGAGAACCAAGGGCTTGGAAGCCAAAGATCATTGCAATAAAACCAGCCAAAATGAAGATGCGGTGGACGGTTTCGTTGACATCGGCACTCAACCCCAAAAACTCAAACATCAATGTTTCCAGAAGATGTGCCAACCCTAAAATGGCTGCACCAACGACGATGGCATTAAACGCCCGCCCCATCACACCACCCAGGCCGCTGGAGCGAACGACAAAAATCATCCAAATACCAACCAGGAGCAACACAATATCTAATACTAAATTTACTGTTTCCATCATTCCATCCTTTTGTAAGTTTCAATGTGATTTGCCTAGTTTTGATTAAACCCGATAACCATTAAATGAAACATTACATTTTCAGGGGGGAAATGAAAACAATGGCTGGTGATTGGTACAAGCGACCAACCACCAGCCACTAGCCACGAACAAAAATGTTGTCAGGCTAGAACGTAGCGAGTAACTTGTCAGCCGCCTGCATGGGAATCGAACCGCCCTCAAAATAGCGCACCAGCGTCAGCAGTTCCTCCAGCCCGCCGGGGTATGCCAGAGCAGTGTCTACCATGCTCAAAACGTGGGTGCGAGGGGTGCCACTCCACACAATGTTGTCTCGAATATCGGGTCGCAGTTGGGCGATAACGGCCGTTCTTCTCCCCTCCTGCTGCAATGTTGGCACCTTCAACAGCGCATCCACCAGCTTCAACTTTTGCGGGACAGTCAATCCACCTTCTGCAACTTCAGGCGTGCCCACTGGGGATGTCACAGTCTCAACAGCGTTTGTAGGAGGAACCGGTGTAGATACTTCTGGCTGCGGCTGCGGCCGGCCGTCACCCGTCAACACCTTCCCCGCCATCAGCCCCTCCACCACCCGGTTGATATGCACGCCCTGGTTACGCAGCCGATTTTGCTTGGCATTTGGTTCATGCTGCCCCCCCTTGTGATGCACCGCAATAAGCTGCCAGGCATCATTAAACACGGGCGAACCCGACGATCCCTCCATCGTATCCGTCAGATACTGCACCCGCCGCTCGGTGACGGCCACGATGACGTTGTGGTAAAAAGCGATTTGCTTCTGCCCACCGCCGGGGTGCTGGATGATAATAGCGCGGTCGCCAACGCGGGGGTTGGTCTTGTGCAGCTTTACGGCTCCCCATTTGGCGTTGGGATTGCCCGCCACGCGAACGGCCGTCCAGTCATCCCCACCCTCCTCGTCTTGGGCCGAAGTGAGAAAAACGGCCGTTGGGTCAAACCGGTAGCACTCTACCGCCGCATCACGCCCCTCCACCGTCTGCTGGACATTAAACTCCACCCGCGCCCCGGCTGCGGCTTCAGATGTTGGCAGGACATGGTTGTTGGTAATCAAAATATTGTTGGCAATCAGAAACCCTGTTCCCCGGCTGTCATCGGCCAACACAATGCGCCCCACTGCTTGTGAAACCTGGAGCGCCTTTTCCAACATGCTAATGGGCTGCAGCGTACTTTGTGACCCCAAAATCTGCTCTAACTGCCCGCCTTCCGTTGGCCCCTCCCATTCGGCATCCGACACAGCCGGGGTTGGCACTTCCAACAAATCATCCTCGGTCAGCTGCCCTAAACGCGCTATCCCCGGGTTTTCTTGCCGTGCCAGCCCCACCAGCACCATCAACCGCCCCTCGGCCATGGCACGCTCCAAAACATGCTGCCAGGTCACGTCGCTGCGGTCGCTAAAGCCAATGTGTGCCGGGTTCAGCCCTGCCTCTTTGGCTATCCGGTGAGCGTCCGTCTTTTCCCAGTAAATGTCAGACAATATTTTTTGCAGTTCAGAAAGTCTTGTGTTCCAGGTCATGAGAGAAAAGTAGGGCAAGTTTGTAGGGGATTAACAATTTATTTGGGTAAAAAGCCCTGTCATTAGTATGATAAAGCAAACACGAAAGGCCGATTGTCATTTGGTGCAAAAAACCGTGTCGAAGATGAGGCCCATCGTGAAAAAGATAAA
>JAGQGA010000438.1 GCA_020432595.1 Anaerolineales bacterium
TACCCACCGCCTGCCGCAACATATCCCTCACCAACCGCAGCCCATCGCTGCCGCCATCTAGCGCCAGCCGAGGCTCGAACAATTTTACTCCATCATCTAGCTCCGTCCACTCTGCCGTGGTGACATAAGGCAGGTTGGCAATGATGAGGTCAAATGGCCCCAGCACTGGCTCCAGCAGCGACCCTTGGATAAAGGTGATGCGGTTAGGTGCGTAGCGGCTGGCGTTTTGCTGGGCAATGGTGAGAGCGGCGGGGGAAAGATCAACGGCCGTTACCTGCGCCTGCGGCAGTTTCCGCGCCAGGGCAATGGCAATGCAGCCGCTGCCTGTGCCCACATCTACTAGTCTCGGTGCTGCCCAGTGACGGCCGGCCATTACGGCCTGCGTCACCAGTTCCTCCGTTTCGGGGCGCGGAATCAGTACGGCGGGTGAAACGGCTAAATCCATCTCGAAAAAGGGGGCATGGCCGATGAGGTAGGGAATGGGTTCCGTCCGGCCGGCGCGGTCAAGCAGTGCCTGATAGGCAGCCATGCTGGTGGCGGGCATGGGGTCGTTGTCATGCGCCACCAATTGGCTGTGGCTAACAGACAAAATGTGTTCCAACAGCAGGCGGGCATCGAGTTGGGGAGTAGGAGAGGTGGGGGTTAGCTGAAAACGGCCGTTTTCCCACGCCTCCCGAATCGTCATGTTCAAAAGGCATGTAATCAGTAATCGGTAATCGGTAATCAGTTTGTGCTTTCGCACTGATTACTGATTACTGGTTGCTGATTACTGGAATAAACCCCCGTGCTTCCAACGCCTCAATAATAATCTGCGTACTTTCCGCCACCGTCTGCTGGTCAGTTTGCACATGGATGTCGGGGTTGGCGGGTGCTTCAAAGGGGTCAGAAATGCCGGTAAAGTTGGGAATTTCGCCCGCAATTGCCTTCTTATACATGCCCTTCACATCCCGCGCAATCACGGTGTCTAGCGGCGCATCCACAAAAAGCTCCAAAAAATTGGTGGTATTTTCCCGCACATGGTCACGTACCGATTGGTAGGGCGAAATAAATGAGCAAACACAGCCTACACCATTGCGTGACAGCAGCTTGGCCACAAACGTTACCCGCTCAATATTCTTGCGCCGGTCTTCGGCCGAGAAGCCCAGATCGCGGGTCAGACTTTCACGTACTACGTCGCCGTCTAGCCGTTCAAAGCGAATGCCACGCGCTTTCAAATGTTTTTCTAATTCTAAGGCAATAGTTGTTTTGCCAGCCCCCGAGAGGCCAGTCATCCAAAGCACAAAGCCGGGATGTTCAGTCGTCATGGTTACACACAAAAACCGGGCAATTTCTGCCCGGTATCTCCTTTATCTTTTAAAATTTTGCGTCGGATTGCCCAAATTAGCGCCAGCGGTCAAAACGATCCTTTTTGCGCTGGGGGTGACGCCACTTCTCCCACCAGTTTATCACGCTTTGGCGTAACAGCAATGGGCGCAGCACGCGCCACTCGGTGCGCGGGTCAAAGGTGTCGTCCATGTCGTGGGCGGGGCTGAACTGTTTGCGGACAAATTGTTGGGTTAAATTACGCACGGGGGGGCCGCTTTCGGGCACAACGGCCGTTATCATGTCGGCTCGTTCATAGGGTGTGTGCGTGGGCTGCAGTGACAACCCCAGCCAGCGTCCCCAGTTTCCTAAACGGCCGTAACTGCGTTCTACATCTTTCTCCACGCGCTTGTTTATTTCGTTGGCACCAAACAACGTCAGCCCGGCTATCAGCACTAGCACAATTGCGCCAATCACTTGCCACGACGGCAGCCGATCCAGCAGCGATGTTTGCTCATTGATGGGCGGAGTCAGCTCGCCACTGTCCAAGGCACCCGGATCAAAATCCTCAAAGTTTTCTTCTGGCAGCAGGTCACTGCGGTCTGGCCCACCAAAAACGGGGGAAGCAAAGTTGTCGCCTCCGCCCTCATTGGCCGTTTCTGGGCGGTTATAGACGGGAATAGAGGCGGTTGGCTCAAACTGAATCCAGCCATACCGTTGGAAGTACACCTCTACCCAGGTATGGGCGTTGCTGGCGCGAATGCGATAGGAGTGGGTTTTGTCATCGTATTCGCCCTGAGCATAACCGCTCACCACGCGGCTGGGAATCCCCTGCGAGCGCAACATCATCGCCATCGCCGAGGCATAGTAGTTGCAATACCCTTCGCGGCTGATAAACAGCGTGTAGTGAACCGGGTCTACCGCTTCTGGCGGGGCTGGGATTTGGTCATTATAGGTTACGTTTTCCCGCAGATAGTCGCGCACCGCAATGGCTTTATCAAATGGATTGTTAAACTGGCTGGTGATGTCACTTGCCAGTTGGATGGTTTCTGGGGTAATGGTGTCAGGGACAGTAAGATAATATTGTTGTATCCAGTCAGGGTAATCGGTGGGGGCACTGCGTAGCCCTTCGGCATCGGCCAGTGAGAACCGAGATTCAACATTGTATTGGTCACCCTGACGCAGCACGTAGCGGGAGCGTACGGAAGAGACAAGCAGCCGGCCGGTAGGGTCACTGGCACCTTCAATAACAATTTGGCGGTCGGTGGAGACCATTTGTGGGGCAGCGTAGAGGAAGCTGGAGTTGGGCAGATAGTTAACCACGGTTTGGGTAATTACTTCACGGCCGGCCGACAGTGGGATGTTGAGGTCGCCATCATCGGGGAAATGCAGAACGGGGTCTTCAACGAACTGGGCTGTCCAACGGCCGTTTTCATACGTATCATACGCAATCGCCTCCCAGTACGCATACGGCAGCCGCCCGCCCACATACACATCCATGATGGGGGTGTTGCCCACGTTGCGTGGCCCACCCAGCACCAACGTATCCTGGTAGGGGTCACTGACCCCCGACCCATACGAGCGCAGCGAAGAAAACAGCCGCGTCCAGTTATCCTGGAACTGTCGCCACGGGCCGCGAGTGCCCCCCAGCGCATCACCCACGGCAGCACTGGCCGAAAGTGACGGCATTACCCAGGCCAGCATCAGTGCCAGCAGCGCCGCCAACAGTGCCGACCGCATAAAATCAAAGTGGATGCCGGTGTCAAACCGCACCCGGCCAGAACGCCACTTTTTCTCTTGGTCGGCCAGGTGCGTGCGAGCCACATAGATGAGTGCCAAAAGCGTATAGGTAGCCAGGTAAAGCCCCAGCAGTTTGGGGCCGTTGTAGTAATACACGACGCTAAGGAGCACGATGCCGGTTGGCACCACCGCCAGCCATACCCGCGACTGGCGAAAGGTGAACCAGGCTCCGGTGTAGCCAAGTAACCAATAAATGAAGGAGGTTTGGATGACAAAAATGAGGCCGTCGCGGCTGGTGCCACCATTAAATGCTTTTTCAAACCAGTCGGCCTGCCGCGTGAAGATTTCAATGACCCGCACGCGCCACGTTTCTTCGGCCGGCAAGATGCTGGCAACCAGCCATGAGACGACAAACAAGCCATAGACAAAGGAAAAGAGGTGGGCAGTGCGGCTTTGGAAACGACTTTTAGCTAATAACAAACCTGCGAGGACGGCGAGGCTGCCAGTGAGAGGAATAATTTGCAGCCCGTCAATGAGGTCGGCCTGATTGAGCGCCAGTGCCGCGACCAAGATCATGGCCCAGAGTAAAAACAGGGTTGTCCAACCTTCTTCTAGTTTTAAGCGAGCATCCATTATCAAGCCTCCTCGTGTTTTTAAGGGGTTCAGTTTTTGTATAGACCAAAAGCGTGGTCATTATAACAAGATGCCACTAAAATGACACCGAATTGTCGAGGAGTTAAGGGGCGGTTAAGCTGGGCGATTGGGGCGACGGGGTGGGGAGGAGGAAACGGCCGTTTTTCGCGCCTGCCACCCCTGCCAAACAGCCCACAACGCCACCAATCCTACCGCCGCCACCGCCAGCCAGCCATACCAGCGGTTGCTGGCCGGCCGCACCACCATATCAAACGCCACTTCACCAGCCCCAGCCTCGCTGGCAACGGCCACAACGACGGTGTAAGTGCCGCTATCCGCCAGGGTAAAGTCCGTTTCGTAGAACAGCTTGTTGACAGATTGGTCAGTCGTGGCTGAGGTGGTCAAGATAGGCGTTTGGGTGTCTGTAGCGAGGATGTCTAGCTGGACGGTCGCATTTAAAATCGGTGCCTGAGTGGTTGGCTCAGCCAATCCAACGGTGATGTGAATGGGCTGGTTGGTTAAGGCGGTTGGCGGGTTCATCCAAACCGACACTACAAACGGGCCGACGGCTTCATTGTTAACCTGAATATCACCACCGCCGTGAGCCATTAAAACGGCCGGCATTGACCACCACAATATTGCCAGCAACAAAAAGAGAACAAGATACCATTTACGCTGCAAAATCAAATTGTCCATCCTGAAAACAGGACGCTGATTCGTCTGATTACAGAAGTTGGCGATGGCCTCTATTTCGGCCATACGGTTGTCATTCCTGCGAAAGCAGGAATCCAAGCGTGCTTCTGGCTTAAACAAGGGCTGTCCCGGAAAAATCAGCATCCCGCTTCGCTTCTTCGTAGTGCGGTTGCGCCGCCTTATAAACACCTTTCTGCGGCAGGCAGGCTCAACGTGCCTAACACACACCCTATTATATATTACGGCCGCCAGAAATTCAGGGGTTGTTGGCAAATGTAGGGGCGTATGCAATACACCCTGCCCGTGTTAGGTTGTGGTTAGGTAGTGTAGAGACGCAAAATTTTGCGTCTCTACCATTGATACCCCTAGCCTATTAGTCCTATTCCCTTGTCCTATTGCCCGTATTGGCTATAGTTCCCGCCATCCTAATAGGAGTTGCCAATGAAACCATCACCCAGTCGCAAGCTGTGCTGCTGGTTTTTGTCCATCAAACCAAAGCTGCTGCTATTCACTAGGCTCTGTTGACTTTCGGAAGTTGAACCGCAAAGTACGCAGAGGGCGCAGAGAAAGAGAAGAAA
>JAGQGA010000439.1 GCA_020432595.1 Anaerolineales bacterium
TTCCTGCTGGCGCACATTGGCCGCGAGTTGGAAAAGATCGAGGTCAGCCGCCAGATTCGCTCCAAGGCGGTCAGCCACATCGAGCAGTCGCAGCGGGAATTTTTTCTGCGCGAACAGCTCAAAACGATTCAGCGAGAGCTAGGCGAAGAGGATGAACGGCAGGTAGAAATTCGGCTGTTCCAGCAAAAGATGGCGGCGGCCAACCTGCCGGAAGAGGCAAAGGCCGAAGCCGAACGAGAGCTAAACCGGCTGGCAAAGCTGCCGATTGCTGCCGCTGAATACAGCGTGGTGCGTTCCTATTTGGAATGGCTAATTGGGCTGCCGTGGGGCAAAACGACGCTGGACAATCTTGATCTGTACCATGCGCGGCGGGTGCTGGACGAGGCGCATCACGGGTTGGAGGAGATCAAAGAGCGTATTATTGAATATTTGGCGGTGCGTCGGCTGCGTCAGCAGCGGAGCCGCTATCAGTCAGGTGAAAACGGCCGTTTTTCCCACGGTTCCATTCTTTGCCTGAGCGGGCCGCCAGGGGTCGGCAAAACTTCACTCGGTCAATCCATTGCCAAAGCGATGGATCGCAAATTTGCCCGCATTGCGCTGGGCGGTATGCGCGACGAAGCAGAAATTCGGGGGCATCGTCGCACCTACATCGGCGCACTACCGGGGCGCATCATTCAGGCCTTGCGCCAAACCGACAGCAAAAATCCCGTCATCATGCTCGATGAAATTGACAAGCTGGGCAACGATTTTCGCGGCGACCCCGCCTCTGCCCTGCTCGAACTGCTTGATCCTGAGCAAAACAACGCCTTCCGCGACCACTATTTAGACGTTCCCTTCGATTTGTCCGACGTGCTGTTTATCGCCACGGCCAACTATTTAGACCCCATTCCGGGGCCGCTGCGGGATCGTCTGGAAATTTTGCCGCTGGCAGGCTACACCGAACGGGAAAAAATCAGCATTGCCCAAACCCATTTGCTGCCGCGCCAACTGCGCGAAAACGGGCTGCGCCCCAGCGAAATCAAATTTACCGACGGCGTGATGAGCCAGCTTATTTTGAGTTATACCCAAGAAGCTGGGGTGCGCGAGCTGGATCGCACCATTGGGCGTATTTGCCGCAAGGTGGCAACGGCCGTTGCCCACAACTTGGAAAACGGCCAGCTTTCGCCCCAAACCACTCAAATTGCCGTCGCCGATTTGCCAACCTATCTTGGCCCAGCCAAACACCAGCCCGAAACCCTCAACCGCGCCCAGCCCCCCGGCATTGCCACCGGCCTTGCCTGGACGAGCATGGGCGGCACCCTCATTTTTGTGGAAGCCACCAAAATGCCGGGTCACAAAGGGTTGATTATCACCGGGCAGCTTGGCGACGTGATGAAGGAATCGGTGCAGGCTGCACTCTCCTACATTCGCTCCCAGGCCACCGCGCTGGGCATTTCCCCCGATTTTTTCAACAACCACGATCTTCACATCCACGTCCCCGCCGGAGCTATCCCCAAGGATGGGCCATCGGCCGGCATCACCATTGCCGTGGCGCTGGCAAGCCTGCTCACAGGCCGACCCGTGCCCAGTGATTTGGGGATGACGGGCGAAATTACGCTGCGGGGGCAAGTGATGCCCATTGGCGGCTTGAAGGAAAAAGTGCTGGCGGCGCACCGTTTTGGCCTCAAAACGGTACTGTTTCCCCAGCGCAATGAGCCAGAACTGGTGCAAATCCCCAGCGACATTTTGCAGCAGTTGACGCTTGTTCCTGCCGACAATATGGGTCAGGTGCTGGAAGTAGCACTGGGTGTGGAGCTTGGTGGGTAATCGCGTATTTGGAACTCTTTACTGAACTGGATTCCCGCTTTTGCGGAGCCTGCCCTCACGAGAGTGGGGGAACGACATCCGTGCGGTTACCTCATTTTTAACCACAACACAGAAGTATGACCAAAATTATTCTTGTCGAAGACGACTTGACCAATGTCGGATTGATTAAAATGTTACTAGAACTCGATGGATTTACGGTGGTTGCCTGCACCGATAGACAACAGGCTGATCAAGCTGCCCAACAAACAGATGTGGGCGCGTTTATTATTGACCAACATTTACCCAGGGGGGAAAGCGGATTGGCGTTGTTAAAGGAAATTCGGGGGGGAGAAACGGCCGTTTCTCCCCACACCCCCGTCATCATGACCTCCGGCGACGACCGCTGCGCCGAACCCGCCCACCGCGCCGGGGCTTCCGCCTTTTTGCTCAAACCCTACCCGCCAGCCACGCTGTCGGACACCCTCAAAACCGTTTTGGCGGGGGAGGCGACCAATGGCTAAAAAAGGCGGCAGCAAACAACAACACAAACCGCAGAACAAACCATCCCGCCAATGGCGGCGCGTTGATCTGCACCTCCATACCCCCGGCTCCAACGATTACCAGGAATCCCACGTGGAATACCTCGATATTTTGCGCCAAGCGGTGCTGCGCGGACTAGACATCATCGCCATCACCGACCACAACACCGTGGCCGGTTTTGCCGCCATGCAAAAAGAGGTGGAGCAACTGCTGTGGCTGGAAGGCATTGGCCGCATGAACAGCGACGAGCAGCGGCGGCTGGATGAATACCGCCGTCTGCTGGAAAAGGTGCTGGTGCTGCCTGGCTTTGAATTTACCGCCACCTTTGGCTTCCACATTCTCGGCATCTTCCCCCCCGAAACCCCCGTCAGCTATTTGGAACATCTGCTGCTGACGCTCAACGTCCCGCTAGACCAGTTGCGCGAAGGCAGTTCGACAGTGGGGGCTACTACCGATGTGCTAACCGCCTATCGCGTTATCAACCAGGCCGGGGGCATTGTCATCGCCGCCCACGTCAACTCTGGCAATGGTGTGTTTATGCGCGGGCTGGATTTTGGCGGCCAAACGCGCATCGCCTATACCCAAGACATTAACCTGCACGCGCTGGAAGTAACGGACTTAGACAAGCGTGGTCGCTACAACACACGTCGCTTTTTTGATGGCTCCAAGCCAGAATACCCTCGCCCCATGCGCTGTATTCAGGGGTCAGATGCCCACCGGCTGATGCAAGACCCAGAAAACCCCAAAGCGTTGGGGGTTGGCGAGCGGATCACCGAAATGTTTATGGATGAAGTAAGCTTTGATGGGCTGGCGAGGGTGTTGAAGGGCAACGACTTTTCGCTGTCGCGCCAGTATCGTGGGCGTAGCGGAGCCATTGATTTCGTACAGTTGGCGCGGGAAGAAGGGGAGTCGATTGTGCAGGCGTTCCACAGCAGCATGGCGCAGCGGGGCGGCTTTCTCGACCGCATTTTGCGCGATGTGTGCGCCATGGCCAACACAAATGGCGGCACGGTCTACATCGGTTTGTCGGCAGCACCCAAGGAAGAGCCAATTGGGGTGCGCGATGCTAACAAGGCGATTGAACTGCTGACCAGCCACATTAGCAACCGCTTTAGCCCAGAGCCGGTGGTGACGCTGGACAGTTTGCCGTCGCAGGGAAAGCCGATTGTGCGGATTACGATTGAGCCAGGGCAAGATATTCCTTATGCCATTGATCAAAACAAGTTTTATGTTCGGGATGAGGATGAGACGAATTTGGCGGTGCGGGACGAGATTGTGCGGCTGATGGCGAAGGGTTTGGGGATAGAACGGCCGTTTGTCGAAGCCGAAAAAGCCGAACCCGCGCCCCGTGAGTCCGCCATCACGTACACCCCCACCCCAGCAACCCCAGCAACCGCCAAAAAACCAGCCATCGAATCCCCCCGCACGGGGGTAGAGGTCGTGGACACCCAAAAACGCGAAGGGGTTGTCTACCATACCGTCCGCGATTTACGCAACGGCAACCTCATCAAAAACGTCACCCGCTCCTCCGCCCGCAAGCTGTGGCACTACGCCATCACCCAAGCCGAAGCTGGCAAGCCCAAACCCAACGACATCAAATGGCGCAACAATATGGCTGTGCTGAGCCAGCGGCAAAAAGGGGACAGCACCTGGTATGACCTGGCCCTGCGCGACGGCGGCGAGGTGCATATTTATTATGGTGTCACTGATAGCGGGCTGAATGAGGCGTGGTTGGGGTTGATTGAGAATAAATAGGACGACAGACGACGGACGACCGACCACGGTTGTCGGTCGTCCGTCGTCCGTCGTCTCCTGAAGCTATGAACATCGGTATCCTAACCATCAGCGACCGGGGGGCGCGGGGCGAGTATGAAGACCGCAGCGGGCCGGTGATTGCCGAGGTGCTGGCGGCGGAAACGGCGTGGACGGTGGCAGAACGGGCGATTGTGCCGGACGAGATGGAGGCGATTGCCGCCACGCTGCGCCACTGGTGTGACCTGGGGCTAAACCTGATTTTGACCACTGGCGGCACCGGCTTTGCCCCGCGTGACATTACGCCAGAGGCAACGCGCAGCGTCATTGAGCGGGAAACGCCGGGGATTGCCGAGGCACTGCGAGCCGAAAGCCTAAAGATTACGCGCCACGCGATGCTGTCGCGGGGGATTGCCGGGATTCGGCAGCGGACGCTGATTATCAATTTGCCGGGCAGCCCGAAGGCGGTGCGGGAAAATTTGGCGGTGCTGCTGCCGGTGCTGCCCCACGCGCTGGAACTGCTGGCGGATGTGCCGGGCAGTGAGCAGGGGCATCGGTCGGTTTAACGCCATTTGGTAGGGGCGTATTGCATACGCCCTTTGGCTGGCACGCGGTCGGCCTCACCACCCGGTCGTCTCGCCCGTGCGTTGCCCAACCAGAAACATGTAGGGGCGTATTGCATACGCCCTTTTGCCCACCCGTGTGTTGCCCAGAAAGGGGCATGTGGGCATGGGTGCGGGCGAGGCGGTGCGGTGGTGAGGCCGTTTGTTTTCCATGCAATTGGCCGCACCGCCTCGCCCCTACCGGATGGGGTGGGTGTTGGACAATAGACACGCTGGGCGTATGCAATACGCCCCTACC
>JAGQGA010000043.1 GCA_020432595.1 Anaerolineales bacterium
CTATGCCACCACCCGCAACCCATCGCTGTGGCTCTACCCGTTCCCCGAACATGGCACCGTTGCCGGGGTAGTGCGTTGGCCCGATGGTTCGCCCGTGCGCGAAGCACTAGTGACGCTTAACCGGATTGACGCATCGGCCAGCTATGCCGGTACCACAACCTACGCCGATGAAAGCGTGCATGGGGACGATGGCTGGCAGGAGAATTTTGTCATTGATGATGTAGTCGCGGGGTATTATGTGGTAACGGTACACAACGGTGAGAAGAAACACAAAGCGGAGTTGTGGGTTTATCCGTTTCGCACCAGCTTTGTGGAAATCACGCTGGATGAGTAAACCAGAAGACCTCCGAGGTTTAAAACCTGCGGTTTTAAAAACCTCGGAGGTCTTGCTATAATCTAGGCAATAATTTTTGCTATTTTCCCACTTGACTGATTGGGTTATTTACAAACACAGAACCAACACAAACGGCCGTTAGCTGCCCTCTCGTTCTGTTGCAACTAACGACCGAGGAGCTTAAGACACATGGCTTATATTGAAGCAATTTATGGACGTGAAGTACTGGATTCCCGTGGCAACCCCACGGTTGAAGTTGATGTTGAACTGTCTGACGGGGCATTTGGGCAGGCCATTGTGCCGTCCGGGGCTTCCACGGGGGCGCATGAAGCATGGGAAAAGCGGGATGGCGATAAGGGGCGGTATGGTGGCAAGGGGGTTTTGGGGGCAGTAACGGCCGTTAATGAAGACATCGCCGAAGCCATTGTGGGCTGGGAAGCCACTGACCAGGTGGGCATTGACGAAACCATGATCGAACTCGACGGCACCGAAAACAAGGAGCGGCTGGGTGCCAACGCCATTCTTGGCGTTTCCTTGGCGGTTGCCAAAGCCGCCGCCGCCAGCCTGGAGCAGCCCCTTTACCGCTACCTCGGCGGCGTTTCCGGCCGCACCCTGCCCGTCCCCATGATGAACATCATGAACGGTGGCAAACACGCCATGGGTTCCACCGATCTGCAAGAGTTTATGATCATGCCCGTTGGCGCCGAAACGTACCGCGAAGGGCTGCGCTGGGGGGTGGAAATTTACCACAGCCTGAAAAAAGTGCTGTCCAGCAAGGGGTATGGCACCACCGTCGGGGACGAAGGTGGCTTTGCACCCCGCGTCTCCGCCAACAGCGAAGCGTTTGACCTCATCCTTGAAGCCATTGAAAAAGCGGGCTACAAGCCAGGCGAGCAAATCATGCTGGCAATGGATGCCGCCGCCTCCGAAATTTACGAAGACGGGATGTATCACCTCAAAACCGAAGGCAAGGTGCTGTCTGGCGCGGAAATGGTGGATTTTTATGCCGAATGGTGCAACAAATACCCGATTATCTCAATTGAGGACGGGCTGCACGAGGATGATTGGGAAAGCTGGCAGTTGATGATGCAAAAGCTGGGCAACAAGGTGCAAATTGTGGGCGATGACCTGCTGGTGACCAATGTCAAGCGCATTGAAAAGGCGATGGGGCTAAAGGCGTGCAACAGCTTGCTCTGCAAGGTGAACCAAATCGGCACCTTGACGGAATCTATTGCCGCCGTGGACAAGGTGCAGCGGGCGGGCTGGACGGCCGTTGTTTCCCACCGCAGCGGCGAAAGCGAAGATTCGACGATCTCCGACCTGGCCGTGGCACTGAATGCCGGGCAAATTAAAACGGGTGCCCCCGCCCGCAGCGACCGTGTAGCCAAGTACAATCAGCTTTTACGCATTGAGGATCATTTGGAAGAAACGGCCGTTTATCCCGGCCTGCGTGCTTTCACAAACTTGAATCGGTAATTTCAGTAAGCAGTAATCAGTTATCAGTGACCAGTACCGATTACCGATTACTGATGACCGATTACTGATTACCGGCCTGTTAACGCCAATCTTACACGGGTGTGGAACAATATTACCTTAACCAGTAGGGCCTTTTTTGCGAAACGCCCTGTGCAAAATTGAGGAACTTATGACGCAACCATTTATCCTTGCTGAAGAGCAAGACGATTTTGACGAAGAAGAAGAGCAAGAAGAACCGCAGGTACAGCCAGAAAACGACAAAAAGCCCATGTCGCTAGACCACAAGCTGATGGAAACGCGCACGATTTTGCTGTTTGGTGAGATCAACATGAAAGTGGCGCAGGAAGTGACCCACAAGCTATTGGTGCTGGCGGCCGATTCTGACGACGACATCAAGCTCATCATCAACTCGCCGGGCGGCCATGTGGAATCGGGCGACACCATTTTTGACATGATCCGCTTTGTAAAGCCCAAGGTGAAGGTGATTGGCACGGGCTGGGTTGCCAGTGCCGGGGCGCTAATTTATGCGGCTGCCGAAAAGGAAGACCGCTACAGCTTGCCCAATACCCGCTTTTTGCTCCACCAGCCGATGGGCGGAGCCAGGGGGCAAGCATCCGATATTGCCATTGAGGCGCAGGAAATCATTAAGATGCGCCGCCGCCTAAACCAGATTTTTGCTGACCAAACGGGGCAAGCGCTGGCAAAGGTGGAAGAGGATACGGATCGTAACTTCTGGATGTCGGCCAAAGAAGCCCAGGCGTATGGGTTGGTTGACAAGATTATTACCTCGATGGGTGAGGTGTAGATTTTTGAATCACAAGTGGCAAGTTACAGGTAGCAGGTCTGGTTAGCAAACAAAACTTGCCACTTGTGACTTGCCACTTGCGACTTGTTTTAGGCAGAAACGGCCGTTGCTACCGGCATCGTAAAGTGAAAAGCCGTCCCCCGCTGGTATTCACTCTCAAACCAAATATTTCCCCCATGCATTTCCACCAAATTCTTGGTAATACTTAACCCCAACCCCGTCCCCGGCACAGCCCGCGCTTGATGATCTTCTGAACGGAAAAACTTTTGGAAAATTTGGGCATGTTCCGCTTCGGCAATGCCAATCCCCGTATCCTGCACCGTCACCTGCACCATGTCCTGCACAGAACCACTGCCGTTGCTACGCCCATTGGCGTGGCCGTTAGCGTGGCCGTTGGTATAGCCGCCGACCCCATTGCTGTATGGTATACGGCAAGCCTGAATGGTTAACTCGCCGCCGGGCGGGGTGTATTTGTGGGCATTGCTCACCAAATTGGTCAAAATTTGCAGCAGCCGGGTGCGATCTGAGTAAATGGGGGGCAAATCGGCGGGTAAGTCAATGCGTAGCTGCTGCGCTTTCTCCTGCAAATTGGCATCGGCCGACTGGACAACCTCGGCAATGACCTCTGGTAAAAGCACTTTGCTGCGCTCTAGCAGCAACTTGCCCGCCTCAATGCGGGAAATATCGGCCAAATCCGACACCAAGCGATCCATTCGCGCCACGTTGCGGTCAATGGTGCGTAAAGACTCTTGCTGCTGCGGGTTGATTTCGCCGGCCATGCCGCCGTGAAGCAGCGCAGCGTACCCTTTGATGGAGGTCATGGGGGCTTTGAGTTCGTGGGAAACGAGGGAGACAAATTCGCTTTTGGCCTGGTTGGCGGCATCGGCACGCTCTTTGGCCTGGCGCAGCGCCTGCTCGACGCGGGTTCGTTCAATTAGCTCTAGCTCGACAATGTTGTAGGCGCGGTCAAAGTCGCGCTTGATGGTGCGGCGCAGCGACAGTGCCAGGGTAACATTTAGCACCAGCAGGAGGGTGCTGAGGCTGATGAGGAAGGTTTGGGAAGTGCGCTGGGCGTAGAGGTCGGCACGCATGAGGCTAAAAAGGCGGCTTTCTTCTTCGTTGTAGAAGGCGATGACCTGCTGTTCCAGGTCTACAAGCAGGGAATCTATCTGCTCGGCGATGGCGGCTTGTTCACGGGCAGAACGGCCGTTTTCAAACCCCACCACCAGTTCATCATACGTCTCCAACCCGGTGATAATGGCCGCCAGGACGTTGGTGACGCGGCGATTGCCGTTGGCCTCAATGAGCGCCACATTCACCTGGTCACGCAGCACGGCACGCTGTAGCTGGGCGCGGGTGGGGTCGCCGGTTCCCCGCATCAGCGCGTCGTGGGTGATGATGTGGAGCCGCAGCAGTTCCCGCTGCACGTCGGACAGGTCGGTGATGACTTCACCGGCGGCGAAGTCAGAGGTGGCGGCGGTGATGTTGATGTAGGTGCCGAGGGCAAGAACGGCCGTTATCAGCACCAAAACCCCAATGGCAACCCCTAACCCAATTTGGGTGGGGGAGAGTTGGCTGTTAAACACATGGTTGGCACGCACATTCATCCCAGATAGCCTCCTTCAGGAACTGCGCCAATGTTCCTGCTTCTAGGATGCGGGGCAAATCTTACGGGTTGGCTTAAGGCCGTTTTTGGGACACGGAAGAACGCGGACGGACACGGATTCGCCCCCGTGTTCTTCCGTGTCCGTCCGTGTCCCCAATTTTTTCTGGAAAAACAGAACCCGCGCCATCCATGAACGCCACAGGCATTTGGTAGGGGCGACGCAACCGGGATTGACGCTGGCAACACCGCGTGCCTCCTCTCCCGGTTGCGTCGCCCTTTTGCTAGCGTTGTGGATGGCACGGGCACGGGCGAACCAGCGCGGTGGCTGGGGTTTTCTGTTCACGTTGCGCCTTTCCGCGCTGATTCGCCCCTACGGGGCAGGGGGCGATTTTGCCTAAACCACGGCGCACGGTAGGGGCGGGGTGACCGGGGTTGGCGCTGGCAATGCCGTTGGCATCGTCTCCCGGTTGTCTCGCCCTTGTTTGACCCCTATTTCCCGGTTTGGGTGACGCCAGGGTGAGACGGCGCGGTGGGGTGGCCGACTGTTCACCAGGCGTTACCCCGCGCCATCCCGCCCCTACGAGGCGGGGGTGGGGGGCAGCAGCAGTTGGTTTTCAAATGTTTCCCGATCCGGCAGGGTTGCCAGCCGCAAACAAGCCACAAACAGTTGCGTGGCCTCCAAATAGCGCACAAGCAGTTCTGTTTGTTCAACCGACAGCGGCCACTCGTGCCCAATGTCGTGGTGCTGGATGCTGATTCGCTGCAACTGATCGTAAAACTGCCACCACGTTTCGCTATCTGCTTCCAAATTGGGAACCGACAATCCCCCTAATGCCTTGGTCAGTGTTGTTCGCCCGATTTTTTTGCTCGTCTCAATTAGATTGCGAGTAACTTTTTTAAGGCCTAAAGCAAAGTCGTGGTCGAGGTCAAGAACACGGGTGAGATCAAAACCGAGGGCGAGGTTAAGGTCAAGATCGAGGGTGCGAGAGAGGTCGAGGTCAAGGGTGCGGGCACGGTCAAGGAGGAGAGCAAGAGTACGGGTGCTGTCGATGGTACTGTCGAGGGTGCGGGCAAGAGTAAGGTCGAGGACAAGGGTACGGGCGTAGTCGAGAGCAAGGTCGAGGGCATGGCTAAAGCCAAGGTTAAGATCAAGGTCGAGAGCGAAGATGTGGTCGAAGTCGTGGTAAAGGGCGCGGATGAAAATGCAAAGGTCAAAAGCACGTAAAGTCGGGGGCTGCCAATCCCTCGCCACCTGCATACCTTTGTCTACACTCCATTGCAGCACCTCCCTAATTGCCACTTCCCCGGCTATCACTTGGTTCAACGCCGCCACATACAGGGTGCAAAACTGGGTGGCATCATCTAGCATTCCCGCTGCCAGCAAAAAAACTTCCCACCACCGTACATCCCCTACATGTGCCATCAACCGGGGCAGCGTCCCCCGCGCCTCGTTGTCCACAATGTATCGCGCCGTCAAATATTCCTGCAGCGTCAGGTGGGAAAACGAGTGAATGCGGCGCGCCCGCTCCACAAAAATCCCGTGCTGCGCCTCCATCGCCGCCAGCACCTGCTCCCCATCTGGCTCGGTCACCCCCGGCACCCGCGCCAAATAATCCTCCAGCAACCCCACCACCCGCTTCTCCGGCAAAAAATATTCCCCTTTCTCAAAGGTATCGGCGGCCACATAGGTCAGCAGCCGCAGCTTGTGCTTGTAGGAAAGCTCCGCATAAATCTTATCACGGGCTATGTTGCGGCTGGCATCCCACTTTAGCAGCAGCGCCCGCAGCGCCTCCTCATAAATCTCATCCCGGTTGGGCGGGAACTCATTCCGTTCGTCATAGACCAAACAAAGCAGCGACAGCAGCAGCGGCACCTGCGCCAGTTCCCGCACCCCCTTGTTGCTCTCCTCCTCCAGCAGTGCCCGGCGGCAGTTGTCCCGCTTTACCTCGTCACGCACAAACCAAAAATCAATATACCGCCCCATCTGCTCGGTATCAAAATCAGCCATCTCCACATACTCGAACTGGGTAAAAGAGTAATCGGTGGCGGCCACGCGGCAGGTCAGCAGCATGGGGCAGTCGCTGTACTGGTAGACAAAATCATTCAACTGGGCCATCAGCGTCGCCCGCCGCTCCCCCTCCAAATTGACCTCATCCAGCCCGTCAAACAGCAGCAGCCCCGCCCCATCCTTGAGCAAATCTTCCACAAACGGGGCTGGGTTGGGAAAACGATGGACGGCAAACTGGTGAACAATAAAATCCAGCAGCCCCATGCCCGAATCCGATAGCTCCTTCAACGAGACAAAAATCGGCACCTTTTTGATCTCATGCCGAATCGCCCGCAGCGCGGTGTGCTTGAGAAAGGTCGTCTTGCCCGCCCCCGGCTTACCCAAAATAAAGAGCTTGGGATATTTGGCTACCGCCCCATCGCCGCTCAATCGCTTCACCCGCCGATGCCAGTCAAAGTCACGCGGGGCGGCCTCCTCCATCAGCCGCTCAACAGTATAGCGCCGTTCCGCACTCAACCTGTCCAGCACGTTGACGTGGGTAAAGACATTTTCCAGCGGTTCCGCCTCGCGCCGCCCCAAAATCAGCACAAACCCCACCTTTTCGTAAAGGCTGGTGTAATATTTTTCAATGCTCCACTGCCACTGCGCCTGGTTTTTGGCAAAGGTCGCCCCCTTTTCAATGACCTTCTGCCCATACCCGGCCCACAGCCAGCCAACCGCCTGCCCAATTGCCGCCTGAATTTCTGGTGGAATAACCATGATGCTCACGAGTGGGGGACAAACGGCCGTTTATCGCCCCATAACCAACAAGACCCACTCATCATAACCCGACATGCTGCAAAAAGGAAATTTGAGATTAGGAGACTGGGAGACTGGGAGATTAATCGCTCAATCTCCCAATCTCAGAAAAAATGCCCATTGGGGACTGGTTGACAGTACAGAGGGCGGCATTTTGCAGTCGGCCGTAATTGCGTCATAATCAGCGCATGGATTTGCCCCGTGTGCTGGTGCTTTCGCCCATCGTCTTTAACGCCGCCACCGGCAGCGGCGTGACGATGGGCAATTTGTTTCGCGGCTGGCCGCAGGAACGGCTGGCGCAGGTGCACTGCGACAGCAACAATACCCCCGACCTGACGGTGTGCCGCCACTACTTCCAACTGCCCAACGAGCCATTTTGGCGGGGAACGGCCGTTAAAACCGCCGCCACCCTCCTCAGCGACAGCGCCAGCTATCTGCTGCGCCGCCGCGAAAGCCTGCTCGCCCACTGGCTCCACCCCGACCGGCTGCTGGCCTGGTGCCGCGACTTCGCCCCCGACCTCATCTACGCCCGTCCCCACGACCGCCCCAGCTTCTTCACCTGGCTCCCCGGCGTGCTGGGGCGCGAACTCGGCGTTCCCTACATCACGCGGGTGCTGGACGATTGGCCGAGGCGGTATGAAACCTCGCCTAACCCGGCCAAGCGGCTGTTTTGGCAGGCGGTGGGGCGGCGGCAATTGCAGCGGACGTTTGACGGGGCGGCGGCCAACATTGCCATTTCGGAGGAGATGGCGGCGGCGTTTGCGGAGCGTTACAAACGGCCGTTTACCCACTTCCACAACACCATTGACACTAACGACTGGGCAGCCATTGACAAAAGCTACGCCGCCAGCAACCCCTTCCGCCTCGTCTACATCGGCTCCGTCGAGCCGGACAAAGAGCTGCACAGCCTGCGCGACGTGCGCCAGGTGCTGCAGCAGTTGGCCGACGACGGGCGGCGGGTACAGCTTACCATTTACGGCCCCGACAAATACCGCCAAACGGTGGCGCAGCATTTGGAGCAGCCGCCGCTGGTCGTCCACGGCGGGCTGTTTGCCGCCGCCGACAAGCCCGCCGTCCTCAGCCGCGCCGATGTGCTGCTGCTGCCGATCAATTTTGACACCACCAGCCAAAATTACGTGGGTTACTCCTTCCAAACCAAGGTGCCCGAATACATGGCATCGGCCACGCCGACGCTGGTTTACGGCCCGCCCAGCAGCCCCAACGTCCGCTATGCCCAGCAGGGGCAGTGGGCGGCCGTCGTCGCCACCCGCGACCTGGCGCAACTGCGCCAAACGCTGACCCACCTCATGGACGACGAACCGTACCGCGCCGCCCTGGGGCAGCGGGCGCGGCAACTGGCGTTTACCAATCATGACGGAACGGCCGTTCGCGCCCGGTTTCGTCAGTTGTTAACAGAAACTGCCCAAAAAGGAGATTAGAGATTAGAGATTGGAGATTGCCAACCCTCACCAATCTCCAATCTCCAATCCCCAATCACGATGAACCAACCCACCATCGCCGCCCTTGTCCCCATGCGCCACAGCAGCGAGCGCGTACCGGGGAAAAATTATCGGCCGTTTGCCGGTGCGCCGCTCTATCACCACGTGGTGCGGGCGCTGCGCGGCTGCCCGGCCATCAGCCACATTGTCATTGACACCGACAGCCCTGTCATTTGGGACGACTGCCAACGCCATTTTCCCGATGTGGTGCTGCTGGAACGGCCGTTACACCTCCGCGCCGGCACCACCCCCATGAACGACGTGCTGCTCCATGACGTGGGGCAAGTAACCGCCGATTTTTACCTGCAAACCCACAGCACCAACCCCCTGCTCCGCAGCGACACCATCACCGAGGCGGTTGACCGCTTCCTCAGCCTCTACCCCGTCTACGACTCGCTTTTTTCCGTCACGCGGCTGCAAACGCGGCTGTGGGACAGCCTGGCGCGGCCGATTAACCACAACGCCGCCATTTTGCTGCGGACGCAGGATTTGCCCCCGGTCTACGAAGAAAACTCCTGCATTTTCATTTTTACCAAGCAAACGCTGGAGCAGCGGCACAACCGCATTGGCGAACGGCCGTTGCTGTTTGAAATGCCCGCCCGCGAAGCCCAGGACATAGACGAAGAGCTGGATTTTCAAATGGCCGAGTTTCTCTTTCTGGCGCGGCAGGGTTAGGACTCGACTCGCCAGGCGATAAATCGCCCGTCTATAAAACAACGCCCGATAAATCGGGCTAACACCCAGCCCAAGCCCGATTTATCGGGCGTCGTTTCGTAGCCCGGCGGTTCAGCGCCGGGCGTTCTTGGCAAACAAGTACACGATAGGCAAAAACGGCCGTTTATGCTATCTTCCCGCCCCATGAAAACCTTCTACTACCCCCAGCACATCCGCCACGACCCGGAACAACTGCACAGGCCCGACACCCCCACGCGCAACCAACTTTACAGCGAAATTGCCCGGCGCGGCACCCTTATTCATGAGGCCATTGCCGCCGCTGGCTTTGGCCCCATCGAGCCACCAGCCGACTACAGCATGGCTCCCCTTACCGCCGTCCATGACGCTGGCCTCATTGAATTTTTGTCACAGGCGTTTGACATCTTCCAAAAAGAGACGGGCGGCTGGCGAGCCATCCCCAACACCTTTTCCGTGCGCCGCACGCCCAGCCGTTTGCCCCGCTCCATCTGGGGGCTGATGGGGTACTACGCCTTTGATACCGCGTCGCCCATTTTTGCTGGAACGTGGGAGGCAACGTATTGGAGCGCACAAACGGCCGTTAATGCCGCCGCCGAAACCTTGCAAACAGGCACCACCAGCTACGCCCTCTGCCGTCCGCCCGGCCACCACGCCACCGCCGACCTCTACGGCGGCTACTGCTTCCTCAACAACGCCGCCATTGCCGCCCAATGGCTGGTGGATCAGGGGCAGCGGGTGGCAATTTTGGATGTGGATTACCACCACGGCAACGGCACGCAGGCGATTTTTTACGGCCGTTCCGATGTCCTCTTCTGCTCCCTCCACGCCGACCCGCTCGACGAATACCCCAACTACTGGGGCTTTGCCGATGAGTTTGGCGAAGGTGAGGGCGAAAACTACAACTTCAACTATCCCATGCCGCTTGGCACCGAAGAACCGGCCTACCTGGAATCGCTCAAAGCCGCGTTAGCCCAAGTGCGCCGCTTCGCCCCCGACGCGCTGGTCGTCTCGCTGGGGCTGGATGCCTTTGAGGGCGACCCGGTGGGCGGTTTCCGGCTGCAAACAGACAGCTTCAGGAAGATTGGGCAAATGATTGGGGAGGTGGGGGTGAAAACGGCCGTTATTCAAGAAGGCGGCTACCAGCTCGACCACCTCGCCCAAAACACCCTCGCCTTCTTCCACGGCCTCCTCGCACACTAATACCTTAACGATGAAATTCTTGTACGCAAAACAAGAAACGACACAGAGTTACACAGAGATAAGAGGAGTTTCACAGAGAAAGCAAGAAAAACAACTCATTTCTTCTCTGTGCCTCTCTGTGTTTTCTCCGTGCAACTCTGTGTAACGTTTTTGGTTCTGGCTTGCCCAGGTCAGGAGTTTATCGGAAAAAGTTCAACTTCTTGAAGAAGTTCCGCTTCTCCCTAATCCTACACCCCACTCCCCACTCCCTTCTGCCCACGCCCCCCTCCACAAGCACCCCCATCGTAACTTTTCCGTAAGCACGCCCTTAAGCGACAAATGTTATTTTGCCAGTTGATATGGAAAATCACGTAACTCGTTTAAGGGCGACGTCGCTGCAAATCCCTTGCACAACATCTAATCGCCAGTCATATGGCGGAGTCCTGGTTTAGGCATACAGTCAAAACCTTGGCCGTCGTACCTATAGACACATAGGGGGTAATAAATCAATATCGCAAAATCGTATCGGAACAACATAAATGATATTCACAGGAATTTTGTATCGGTTGATATTTCTTGTAAAGGAGCATGACAGTGGAAAATACAGTAGATTCTCGCAGGCGCATACGCAGCCTGCTGCTTGTATTTAGCGTCGCAGCCACCATTATGGTGTCGCTGTGGGGCATCGTACAAACTGCCTTCATCTCCCCACTCACCACCGCAGGCTATAAAGACTTTTCCTATGATGACCCAGAGATAGTCATCCCCACGGAAAAGTTGCAGCGTGCAACGGCCGAAAAACCGGAAAGCAAGCTGTGGTGGAACGATGGGTACTGGTGGGGCGTTTTGTATAACCGTGATACCGATTACTATCACATCTATCGCTTAAATTGGGGGGACAATGAATGGGTAGACACAGGGGTTCAAGTGGATGATCGCCGCGCTGATCCGTTCGCTTTATCACCCAAACCAGCAGAAAACGTTCATGTAGATGTTCTTTGGGATGAGCCAACCCAAAAACTCTATGTTGCTTCCTATATTGCTAAGGATGCCGGGGGTTATACCAGCAACAGCCAAAATCGTGGTGTTCTATTCCGCTATAGCTATGACAAAGAAGCTCAAAGCTATACGTTGGACACCCTTGATGGTTTTACTCCCGATGGCATCCAAGTAAATAAGCACAAAAGCAGAACATTGGTTCTTGCTAAAGACTCTAAGGGACGTTTATGGACATCTTTCATCTCGCGTAGACAGTCTGCGGCAGGTGAGAATCCACCCTATGAATTATTAATAACCTATAACAATGGCAACGAAACAGTCTGGGAACGTGACGGATATACACCACCGTTCACGCAAACAGAGGTAACAATTACAGACATCTCCACCATCTTTGCCTTCAACAATCACGGTGTCCCATCAATTGGCGTTTTGTGGACCAACGAAGTCTCCAGCACCTTGCACATGGCAATCCACCCTGATAGTGCCAGCCCGACCTCTGGCTGGACGTATGAAAGCGTTCCCGATCCCTATGGGATTGATAACCACATTGCGGTTCGCACCAACGCTGCCGGGCAAATCTTCATTGCCGTGAAAATGAAGCCAAGCAACGCCAACGACCCGCAGATTGCGGTCATTGCCCGCGACAAGGACATTAGCAGCACCTGGACAATTGCTGGTTATAGCACGCTAACCAATGACGATACCCGCCCAACGCTGCTGATTGACGAAGGCGACCCGTTGACCGGCGCAGACGATCAACTGTACGTCTTTGCCACCGGGCGTGAAGGTGGTAGCGATGTTTGCTACAAAACTAGCAGCATTGACCAAACCAAACCGCTTGCGGCAGTGCTTAGCTTCAAGAGCGGCGACTGCGGCACGCCGATCATGATGGACAACATTTTGGATCGGATTGACGACGCCTCAACCACGAAGCAAAATGTCAACAAAAACATGGGTGTGGCCGTCATTGGGTCAGATGATGTCAATGGGATGTTCTATGTCCATAACACCATTGGCGACCCCATTCCGGTTGTTTTCCCGTTTGGCCCGGCTCGGAACGCGGTTGATGTGCTGCCCACAGCACCCATCTCGGCCACCTTCAACAAGCCAATGAAGGATACAACCATTGATGGCAGCAGCTTCTACGTGGAAGATGGAAACGGACAGAAGATTGCTGGTACCGTCATCTATGACAGTGGCACCCGCACGGCCTACTTCTACCCGACGCTGCCGCTCCATGCCAACGCCACCTATACTGCTAAACTTACCCAAAACGTGCGTGATAGTGGCAACGTGCCATTGAATGAAGGCCTTGAGGCAGCAAGCGTGCGCGAACAGTGGAGCTTTACAGCCATGTCGCCCACGGTGCAGTTTGAGAGCGTGAGCTACAGCGTGCTGGAGAATGAAGCGCAAGCAACCATTACCCTGACGCTGAGTGCAGATTCGGATGTTCCCGTTTCAGTGGATTATGCAACGGCCGATATCACGGCCGGCTCTGGCGTAGATTACACCAGCATTCCATCAACCACGCTTACCTTTGCCGCGCATGAAATTACCAAGACCTTTACCGTAGACATCCTAGATGATCTGTTAGCGGAAGGAAATGAAGACATCAAGCTGGCTTTAAGCAATCCGATTAGTGCCTCGCTTGGTTTGGATCACATTGCCACGTTGACCATCTTTGACAACGAAGCGCCACCAACCGTGCAGTTTGATGCGGCTAACTTCAACGCCGCTGAGGGCAGCGGACAGGCACAGGTGCGCGTGTCGCTCTTCCCAACAACAACGGTGAGCGTGAACGTGGATATTGCTACAGTTGACGGTATGGGTGATGCAACGGCCGTTTTGGACTACACTCCCATTCCTTCCCAAACCATCACCTTCGCCCCTGGCGAATCAGAGAAAGTGATAAATCTGCCGCTGGTAGCTGATACCCTCGACGAAGTAAACGAAAAAGTTTACTTAAGCCTGGGCAACGTCAGTGACCCAACCAACACAGTCACCCCAACGCTAGGCGTACTCTCACAGGCCACCGTCACCATCACCGATGATGACAACCCACCTGTGGTGCAGTTCAGCGCTCCCAGCTATGACGTGCTGGAAAGTGACGGTGTAGCTGCTGTGGACGTAACGTTAAGCGCACCCTCCGGCATGACCGTAACCGTCAACTACGCCACGGCTGAAAGCGCCGCCCGTGACCCGTTTGATTACAAACACATCACCGGCACGCTGACCTTCTTGCCTGGTGAAACCACGCAGACCTTTAACGTGGTGCTGGTTGAGGACACCGTGGATGAAAACGATGAAGACTTTGAAGTTCAACTGAAAAGCCCCATCAACGCCACCATGGGCACCCACAACTTTGCCACCGTGGTGATTGAGGACAACGACAACCCGCCAACGGTTGGCTTTGAACTCGGCACCTACACGGTGGATGAAGATGCCGGAACGGCCGAAATTATCGTAGCTCTGAGCGCGGAATCGGGCAAGACGCTGAACGTGGATTATGCCACTAGCGACGACACCGCCATTGACGGCGACGACTATGAGGCCAGCAGCGGCACGATCACCTTCAACGCCGGTGTGGTAACACAAACGCTGAGCATCAACATCCTGGACGACAATCTGGGTGAACTGGTGGAAAGCTTTGACGTCACGTTGAGCAACCCCGGCCCTAGCGCCGATGATTTGACGCTGGGTGCCCAGGCAGCAACCGTGGTGCGTATTGATGACAACGACGGCGTGCAGGTAAGCTTTGCCACGACCGAAATGTCGGTGGCGGAAGATGCGCTCTTTGCAACGGTTGAAGTACACCTGAGTTCACCCGCCGTAACCCCGGTGACCATTGATTACTTGATGGAAAGCGGAACGGCCGTTGCTGGCGCAGACTTCACCGCCTCAACAGGCACCCTGACCTTTGCCGCCGGGCAAACCATCCAAACCATTCAGGTGCCGATCATCAACGATGGTCGTGATGAAGAAACGGAAACGTTTATCATCAAGTTGGGCAACCCCAACAACGCCTTCCTCGGTGCGGATGACACGTTAACTGTCTCAATTATTGACGATGATGATGGCAAGGTCATGTTGTTCCTCCCCGTCATCTCCAAGAAACCATAACATCGCAGCCAACAATCTGTGGCAGACATGGGTCTGCCACAGATCACGACAACAACCGATACAGTAACAGGACGGCCAGCAGGCCGTCCTTCTTTTTTTTCTGGCACCTTTCGGTAAAATTAGCCTATGCAACGTAGCCCAAACAAGGCGTGCCAAACACTCCGCGCCGTTCTTTTCTTCGCTTTCCTGTTTCTGTTGACCACCGCCTGCCAGCAGCCAGCAGCCAGCACAGTTGTCGTCGCTGATGCCCTGCCGACGATCACGCCCCCGCCAACAGCCATCCTGCCAGCCGTGGTCATCCCACCGGCCACCCCCACGCCGCAGCCCGTCGCCACGGAGATGATGGTGCCAACGGTGCTGCCTACGGCAACGGCCGTTTCCACCCCCCTACCCCTGCAAAACCCGCCCAATGATACGCTTGCTGCTCAGGCCGCTGGGCTGGAAGTCCCCTTGATGCTGCTGGACGGCCGCAACACCGGCATTTGGCAATACCCGGCCAACAGCTTTATCCACCCGCTGGCGCTGGTTTGGCTGGGCGACAAGGCGTTCCTGCTCGACACCGGCCGCGTGCTGCAGCTTGACCTTGCCAGCCCCCAACCGCCCACGGTGCTGCTGGCACCCGGTGACAGCGTGGAGGGAATGCTGGTGCAAGAGCCGCTGGATCTCACCGCCGACAGCAGTGGGCTGTATGTGCTGGACAGAGTGGGGGATGTTTATCGCACCGAATGGGGCAGCGGCGTGTGGCAGCTTGACCGCTACGACCGACCGGCACGAGACCGTTCCAGCCATTATTTGGTGGCCGTGGCGGCGGCAGAAAACGGCCGTTTTCTCCTCGAAACCAACTACAAATACGCCATGCGCTATTTAGGCGAAGAAGAATCGCTGTGGACGCTGCCGGAAAATGCCCGCAACATTGACATCACCGTTGTGGGGGATGCCGTTTACATTCTTGCCCTGCCCAACGACGGTGCCAAGCCAACGCTGACGCGCTATCGCGGCGGCAGCATAGACACGATGTTTCGGCCGTTTGTGGAGATGGCGCAGCCGCGCCAGGTGGTGGCAACGGAAACGGCCGTTTATGTGTTAGACCAGGATGGGCGGCGACTGCTCCAATTTGACCCAGCCAACGGGGCACTAATTGCTATTTGGCAGCCACCGCAGGATGATCCCGTCTCGTCATTTGCCGTGGCGGGTGACCAACTGCTGCTAGCAGGGCGCAATCGACTCTATTTTTACCAGCAGCCGGGGCGACAAACGGCCATTGCTGGCGAGCCGCTTTTGCCCGCCGTGCCGCTGCCCCATGACCCGCAATGGCTGGCTGCGCTGCCGCCGCTGCTAATGCCTATTGGCGGCAGCGACATCACTAGCCGCGATTTGCAGCTACCGGGGGCACCGCGCCACTATCGGCTGGGGATTCACGCCGGGCTGGATTTGTATTGGGGGGCAGGAACGGCCGTTCGCGCCGCCGCCAGCGGCACCGTCATTCGCGCTACCCACGATTACGTCCCACCCGAACCGTGGCGGTATGAGGTATGGCACAACGAAGCCCAAACCCTTGGCTACAGCTCGCCTGAGGCACTTGATTTTTATCGAGGGCGGCAGGTATGGATTGCCCATGATGACGGGCTGGTTTCACGCTATGTCCATTTGGAAAGCATTGACCCCGCCGTGGTTGAAGGCAGCCGCGTTGAGCGCGGCCAGCGGCTGGGCACCGTTGGCAACTCCGGCTCCCCCGCCTCCCAGTTCAGCCCCACCGAAGATGCCCACCTCCACTTCGAGCTGTGGATTGGCGACTATTACCTGGGTGAATTCCTACGCCCGGTGGAAGTGCGCGAATGGTTTGCCCGGCTGTTGGTCAACCAGTAGTATAGTAAACAGTAATCAGTAAACAGTGGGTTTACCGATTACCGATTACTGATTACCGAATACCAATGATAGACACACACTGCCATCTCGATTTTGAACGCTTTGACGACGACCGCGACGCGGTGGTGGCGCGGGCGGTGGAAGCAGGGGTCACGCGCATCATTGTGCCGGCCGTTGACCGGGAAAATTGTGCCCCGGTGGTAGCGTTGACGCAGCAATATGCGGGTGTTTATGCTGCCGTTGGCATTCACCCCAACTCCACAGCCGATTTTGCCCCAAGCTGGCTGGGCGTGCTGCGTGATTTGGCACGGCAGCCAAAGGTGGTTGCCATTGGCGAAATTGGGCTGGATTAT
>JAGQGA010000440.1 GCA_020432595.1 Anaerolineales bacterium
ATTTCAATGGAAATAAATTTTTAGGGCCATATACAAAATGAGCAGTCAGGCAAAAATAGCAATTGTGGCGGGGACAGGGTTTTATGATATTCCGGGGATTAGGCTGGAGCGGCAGATTGTGACCACGCCATATGGAGAGGCACTGGTGTTTTTGGGGCAGGGGGAACATAGTCACCTTGTTTTTCTCACGCGCCACGGGCCGCAGCATTCCACACCGCCGCATATGATCAACTATCGGGCGAATATGAAGGCGTTGCAGCAGTTGGGGGTGCAGCGGGTGCTGGCAACGTATGCGGTGGGGTCTATTAACCGGGAGATTCCGCCGCTGGGGTTGGCGGTGCTGGATGATTTTTTGGATTTCACAAACGGCCGTTCTCTCTCCTTCTTTGACGGTGGCGAAAGCGGCGTGGCCCACACCGACATGAGCCAACCCTACTGCCCCGCCCTCAGCCAACAGTTACGCGATCTAGCCCCACAGTTTGGGCTGGAACTGTATCCCCGCGCTACCTACGTTTGCTGCAACGGCCCCCGCTTTGAAACCCCGGCCGAAATCCGCATGTATGCCCAGCTTGGCGGCGATGTGGTGGGCATGACAGGAGCCACCGAGCTGGTGCTGGCGCGGGAGTTGGGGCTACACTTTGCAGCCGTTGCCCTTTCCATCAACTGGGCAGTAGGTATTGAGCCATCGCTGGCGATTGTGCGAGAGGGACGGGACGAGGTGCGGCGCAAGCTGCTGGACTTGTTTTTGGCAATTGCTGCGGCAGAGGGTAGTTTGGCATGTGGGTGCGAAACGGCCGTTATGCTCATGCAAGAACCCGGCCAACATTAAACGCCCAATAATCCAAGTGCCATCTGCTCGATCTCGGCTCCCATCGCCACCGCGCTACGCCAGTCAGATGGAATGCCGCTTTTGCCGTAAAACGCCCCGGCAACCTGCCCACAAATAGCGGCCGTGGTATCGGCATCGTCACCCAGGTTGGCCGCCATTAGAATGGCATCGCGGAAGTTATTGGTGTGGTAAAAGCAGTAGAGGGCGGCTTCCAGCGAGGCGACCACATAGCCGGAGCCTTTGATTTGCTCATAGGGTTTGGTTTTGTAGTTGCCGGCCGCAATGGTTTGGATTTCGGGGGTGGTGGGCGTATAAACGGTCGTTTCCAACACCTCTTCCTTTGTTCCCCCGCGCAACGCCACTACCAACATCGCCCCAAGCAGCTTGCAGGCATCCATACACACCGCCGCCCCGTGCGTCGTCCGCGAGCTTTCGCCCGAAAAATGAATCGCTTTGGCAACATCCGCTCCATAAAACATCGGCACCGGAGCCAGCCGCATGATCGAGCCATTTCCGGCCGTTTGTGGCTCAGTAGAGCCTGCAAACGGGTTGCCCGTCTGCAAAAAAGCGTTTAACGCCTGCTGTACCGTATTGCCAATATCAAAACAAACCCCATTGCTGCTCATGTAGCCATGTTGCATCCAAGCCACATACCGCTGCATCTGGTCAGCCGCATCAAATCCGCCCTGCGCCAGCAAGCTGTGGCCCAAGCACAACGCCATCGAGGTGTCATCCGTCCACTCCCCCAGCCGCAGACGAAACGGTCCCCCACCCACCATATCGGTCAGCGGCGCAAACGTCCCGCGTGGGCTAAACTCCACCGTCGTCCCCACTGCATCGCCACACGCCAACCCCAACAAACAGCCGCTATATCGTTCCTCAACCAACAATTTTCAACCTCAAAGATACTTTATTTCATTGAAATAGGGGCGTATGGCGGCTTCCAACTCTTGCTTCCTTCAATTTCATTGCTAACTGCCGTCTTTCATGAATCAACCCGTCAAGAGCCTGCTTGTTGTCATAGTAATAGGCCAGCGCAGCATAAACCTGAGCTAAAGACAGATCATAATCGGCTGCAATTTCGTCTGGTTCCAGCCCATGTACAATTTTGGCAATGACGATTACAGAAACCTCTATAGAGGTATCAGCAATGCACGGTCTTCCATTGCGAATTGTTGGATCAATAGAGATGAGATTAATGCTTTGGATAGTGGCTTGCATTCACTTTTCTCCAGCAACTTTAGATTTCGCACAGTATAACATGAATTGGACGCAAAAACGGCCGTTTACCCCAAACGCTGTGCCTGTACAATTTCGGCCATGATGGAAAGGGCAATCTCTTCCGGGTTTTGCGCCCCAATGCTCAAGCCAATGGGGGCGTGGATTTTGCCGATTTGCGCCTCGGTAAACCCCTTTTCTTGCAGCCGCGCCACCCGCTTGGCATGGGTTTTTTTGCTGCCCAACGCGCCAATGTAGAACGCATTGCTGCCCAAGATGGCTTCCAGCGCCGGGTCGTCAATTTTGGGGTCGTGGGTGAGCAGCGCAACGGCCGTTTCTGCCCCCACCGCAATCTCCGCAAACGCCTTCTTCGGCCACGCCTGAATCAACGTGTCTACATGGGGGAAACGGGCTTCGCTGCCAAACGCCCGGCGCGGGTCAATGACAACGGTGTTGTACCCCAGCAGCTTGGCCATGTTGGTCAACGCCTGGGCGATATGGACCCCGCCCACCATCACCAGCGTTTTCGCCGGCCGATACGCATCCACAAACAGCTCAATCTCATCCGTAAGCTGCACCCGCCCCGGCAGCCGAAGCTGGCTGGCCGCCGCCGCTGCTTGTTCATCCAGTGCTGTATCCCCCAGCGACCCTACCTTTTCGCCGCTGCGTGCCACCACCAGCTTTTTGCCCAGCTTGTCGGCCGGCCCGCGAATAATCGTAATCGTCTCCCCCGCTCGGTCCTGGCTCAACAGGCTGCGGGCAAACGCATACGCTGCCCGATCCAGCGGCTCCACAAACACCTCAATGATGCCGCCGCAGGCCAACCCCACTTCCCACGCCGTTTCATCGGCCACGCCAAAATGGAGTAATTTGGGCTGCGCCGTTGCCAGTGCCGTCATCCCCTCCTCATACACCGCCCCCTCCACGCAGCCGCCGCTTACCGACCCGCTAATCGCGCCGTCGGCCATCATCGCCATTTTGGCCCCTGCCTTGCGCGGGGCAGAACCCCACGTTTGCACAACGGTTGCCAGCGCCACCGGCGCATCGCTCTTTTCCCACCAGCCATTAATATCGGCCAACACTTCTCTCATCGGTTTACTCCAGTTTCGCCACAATGCCAAAATGGTCGCTCAGCCGTTTTCCCGCACTGGAAAAGTTGTTCAGGCTATGTACCCAGCGGGTTTTCAGGTCTGGCGTATGGGCAATGTGGTCAATGGTTTGTTTTGCTTCTGGCTCTATTTTACCGCTAGTCGCCACCGCAAACCGCCCACGCAAACAGTTCTCTAACAACTGGTAGCTTGCCAGCGGAGCGCGGCGGCGGGGAATGCGCTGATTGTAATCACCCAGCATGATGGTTTTGATCAGGGGTAAGTTGGTTAGCACCCCATCCAAATCGTGCAAAAAGCGATGGTGGTCTTCCCACGGCTGGCGGTTGCGCTGCCCGGTTCGCACATGCGCATCCTTCCAGGGGATGCAAACACCGATGAAGGTGATAAGGCCAATGGGTGTTTGGGTGGTGGCGCGAAGATAACGGCCGTTTTCCACCCCCTCATCCCCCGCAACACCCAGCCACGGCTCCCTGCTCCACAGCAGCACCTTGCGCCGCTTGTCGTCGCCCATATAACCATACTCGCTACTAGCCGTCACCACATGACCGTCCGACGGAAAAAAGTCTGTGTATCCTTCTGTCAGACAAACAACATCCGGCTTTTGCTCCCAAATATGCTCACGCAGCACCTTCCCACGCGGTGAAGTTGCCGTTGCCCACTCCATATTCCAGTTCACAACAACCATGCTTCACCTTTAAATCCGCGTTCGTCCCCGTTTGTCCGCGTCCTATTTTCCCTTCGCCCGACTCTCCTTCACAAACGCCGCCCCCGAAAGCTGGAGGGTTTGGCGGCGAAACGGCCGTTTTTCGGCCGTCAACTGCGCCAAATGCGTCGCCAAATCGGTCAAACTCGCCAAATTATGCACCGGCAGAAAGTCATCAATGTGGGGCAGTGCCGCCTGCATCCCCCGCGTCAGCGGCTCATACCGTGCCGACCCCAGCAGCGGGTTTAGCCAAATCAGCCGGTGGCAGCTTCGCTGCAGCCGCGCCATTTCTGCATCCAGCAGCACCGGGTCGCCCCTGTCCCAGCCGTCGCTAATCAGCACCACCACCGCCCCCTTGCCCAGCACCCGCCGCCCCCAGCGAAAATTAAACGCCTTCACCGCATCGCCAATTCGCGTTCCCCCCGCCCAATCCGGTACGGCGTGCGATACCTCATGCAACGCCTTGTCCACATCTCGCCCGCGCAGTTGGCGCGTAATCCGCGTCAGCCGCGTGCTAAAGACAAACACCTCCACCTTCTGGTCTAATCCCTCGGCCAAACTGTAGAGAAAGTGAAGCAGCAGGCGGGTGTAACGCTCCATCGAGCCGCTGATGTCGGCCACCAAAATGAGCGGACGGGGCTTGTACTTGGGTTCACGGCGCGGCCACTCCATAATTTCGCCGCCGTAGCGCAAATTTTTTCGCAAACTGCGGCGCAAATCGAGCCATTTGCCGTGGCCGGGACGCTGGCGGCGGGTGCGGCGCAGCCCCAGCTCCCACACCATTTCGCCCATCAACTGCTTGATGGCTCGCATCTCGTCGGCCGTTAGTTCGGCAAAATCCTTGCGCCCCAAAATTTCCTGGTCGCTGTAGGTGCGCGTGACTTCGATGATCTCCTGGGTTTCCCCTTCCTCATCGTCGTCCGCTTCATCCCCTTCGGGCGGTGGCTCTTGCAGCAGGGGAGGTAGGGTTACGAGGGTGTCGGGTGTTTCAGGCTGGGGAAATTGGTTGAACAGGTCAATGAGTTCGCCGTCCTCAAACGGCCGTTTCCAAAACCGCTCAAACGCCAAATC
>JAGQGA010000441.1 GCA_020432595.1 Anaerolineales bacterium
CCAATACCGCAACATGCGCTACTGGCTGGACAAAGACCCGCGCCCGGTTGCACTTGCCAGGCAAGCTGTCGAGCAGCTAGGGCTGCCCATCATCAGCAACCCCATTCGCGGCGGCACCGATGGCTCCCGCCTCACTGAAATGGGGCTGCCTACGCCCAACTTGTTCACCGGAATGCAGAACATTCATGGCCCGCAGGAGTGGATTAGCCTGCAAGATATGCAAAAATCGGTGCAAATGTGTTTGAATTTGCTCGAGCTTTGGGGACAGGCGATACAAGAGTGAGCATATTACCATGAATAAGAATAGGACGCAGATTTGCCTGATGTACCTGATTGATCTTTTGAATCAGGTATATCAGCGTCCTATTGGCACGAGAGGAGTACGATATGCCTCCACGTCGCCGTGACGGGGTGCCTGTTTTTCGTGATTTTTTGAGCTACCGCGCCGATCCGCTGCACTTTTGGCTTGGTTCGGGGCAGCTTGCGCCGGTTGTTCGCATTGGGCTGGGGCCGTTTCTGGAATATTGGGTGGTGACGGAGCCTGACTTTTTGCAGCATATTTTGCAGAAAAACGTCAAAAATTACCCCCGCGAACGTCGCCTAAGCCGCCTGAACCGGCTGGATGGACCGGAGCTGATGTTTAACACCGACAACTGGGAGGAGTGGCTGTGGCGGCGGCGGCTGATGCAGCCCGCTTTTCATCGGCAGCAAATTGCCCGCTTTGCGGAGATTATGACCGAGGAGGCGGGGCGGTTGGCTGGAAGCTGGCAGCCGGGGCAAGCGGTGAATTTGGGCCACGCTATGAAAACGCTGACGATGCGTATTATTGGGCGAACGATGTTTAGTGCCGACGTGGGGGCGGAGACGGATGAGCTACAGGAGACGTATGAACTTGCCTCGGCGTTTACCTTTGAGCGAGCGTCGTCTATCTGGGTGCCGCCGCTTTGGTTGCCTACTCCGGCGAATCGGCGGGTAAAAACGGCCGTTTCTCACCGTTATTCTCTCCTGCGCCGCCTTGTCGAGGGTCGGTTGGCGAGCGGCGAGGTGAAGGGCGACCTGCTGGACACATTGATTGGGGCACATTTGGAGGAAAACGGCCGTTCTTTTAGCAGCGAAGATTTGGTGGGCGAGATGGGCGGTATCGTCTTTGCCGGGCACGAAACCACGGCGCTGACAATGATGTGGCTCTTTTACCTGCTGTCGCAGCATCCAGACGTTGAAGCACGGCTGATGGCCGAGGTGGAAGCGGTTGTTGGCACAGATCGCCCGCCCGCGCTGGCTGATTTACCCAATATGCCCTACACGCAGCAGGTCATTTCTGAAACGCTGCGCCTATACCCACCTGTTTACGTCACCCTGCGCGAAGCCGATGCCGACGATGAGTTTGGCGATTACCACATTGCCAAAGGTACTCACTTTGTCCTCAACATTCGTGGGCTGCACCGCGACCCGCGCTATTGGGATAACCCGGAGCAGTTTAACCCCGACCGCTTTGCCCAGGAGCAGGCTAAGAGCCGCCACAATTTTGCCTTTGTCCCTTTCCTGGGCGGCCCCAAAAAGTGCATCGGTGATTCATTTGCCATGATGGAGATGCAGCTTGTGGTGCCCACCATTTTGCAGCAGCGCCGCCTGCGCTACGGCCTGACCGCGCCGCCAGCGGAAAAAGCGGGTTTTGTCATGGAAACGGAAGGGGGAATTGAGATGCGAGTAATCAGTAATCAGTAGACCGACTGATTACCGATTACTGATTACCGATTACCGAAACAAGGAGAACTATGCCAACAACCTATGGTGTCCAATCTGCCTATGGCGACTTGAAACAGGTGCTGATGCACCGACCGGGCGTGGAACTGCACATGGTGCGCCCTGACACGCTAGATGAATTCCATTTTGATGCCCCTGTGGATGTGGCGCAGTTTGTGGCTGACTATGATGTGATGGTGGGCAAGCTGCAAAGCCACGGGGTGGAAACGTTGATGTTGACCGAGGTGCTGGCCGATGACGAAGATTCGCTCAACTACATTCGCTATCGCCCCAACATGACCTACACCCGCGACCTGGCGATGATGTTTCGCGGCGGGGCGGTGCTGATGGGGATGCATTTGCGTGGCCGCTGGGGCGATGCCCATATTTTGGGGCGGGCGTTTAAACGGCTAGGAATTCCGGTGCTGGGGACGATTGAGCAGCCGGGCTTTTTGGAAGGGGGTGGGGTGACGCTGGTGGGGGAGGAAACGGCCGTTGCTGGGCTGTGCAGCCGCGCCAACGAAGTGGGAACCCGTGCCCTGCGCGATCTGGTACTAGGCAGCCAGGTCAAATATTTTCTCGAAGTGCCGGTGCCGCAGGGTCAAATCCACATTGACGGCTCGTTTATGATGATCAACGAGAAGCTGTGCCTGATTCACAAGGAGAGCTTTGAACTATTCCCGTGTCGGCTCTATGAAGCGGGTAAAAGCGACCATCGCCACGTGATGTTTTTGGATTATCTGGCGGGGCTGGGGATTGAGATGATTCCGATTACGGAGCAGGAGCGGCTGGATGGGCATTTGAATGTGGTGGTGACGCGGCGGGGAAAAACGGCCGTTGGCTTTGCCGAAGCGACGCGGCTGATGGATGAACTACGACGGCGGGGATGGCAGGTGGATGGCTTCCCGTCGGAAACGCTGTTTTTGGGTAACGGCGGGGCGCACTGTATGACCTGCCCGATTTTGGTGCAGTAGGGGGAAAACGGCCGTTTTTGAGGAGACAACATGCGCCATAGCGCACCACGAATGGATGAAAATTCATAATTCATCCTTCATAATTCATAATTTACAAGGGAGATTGGAGATTGATCAACCTTCATCAATCTCCAATCTCCAAAATCACCAAGTTGTCAAACGTCTACTGCGTTTCCTTCCGCCGACACACAAGCTGGATGGGATTGCCCTCCGGGTCTTCAACCCAGGCCGCCCGCAGCGGCGGCGTGATAAGAAAATCGTGCGGCGGGACAATGGGGCGAATGCCCTGGGCGGTCAGGGTGGCAAACGCTTCATCTACATTGTCTGTCCACAGAGCGACCTCGCCGCGTGGCAAACCGGGGTTGAGCGGGAGTTGGTGCATGGCGCGGGCGGCTTCAATGGAGGCAAAACCGAGCAGGAATTCACCCAGACGGACTTCGATGTGAACGGCCGTTCCGCTTTCCGGCGTGCGAAATGTTTCCCGAAAACCAAAATGCTGGCAGTAAAATGCCGCCACGCCCTCAACATCATGTACATAATAGTTCACCATCGCGTCCCGGTACGTAATCATCCTGCACCTATGTGAATGTAGGGCAAGTTTGCAAACTTGTCCTACGATCAAAGCCTCTTAGCCGCGCCGCCGCCGTCCTTCGCGCCGCTGCCGTCCTTCCCCTTGCTCCGTCGCCGGGTCAGCCGGGGGGCGGTTGGCCGCAATCCAATCCAAGCAATTTTCATCATGCCCCATCATCACATCGGCAGCCATAATCGCCGTCTTGATATGCTCCTCAATGGGGTTGGTGATAGCTGAGGTCATTCCCGCCGACATCGCCATTGCCAAAAAAGTGCCATTTAACGGTCCACGATTTGGCAACCCAAACGAAACGTTGCTGGCACCACAGCACGTATTCACCCCAAGCTCCGTCAGGCAGCGGTGGACAATGCGAAAAACTTGCTTTCCCGCGTAGCGCAGTGCCCCAATTGGCATCACCAGCGGGTCAATCAGTACATCCTCACGCGGAATGCCGTAATCCATGGCGCGTTCGACAATCTTCTTGGCAACGGCAAAACGCACGTCTGGGTCTTCCGAAATCCCTGTTTCGTCATTAGAAATGCCGATGACGGCGCAGCCATATTTTTTGACCAGCGGTAGTACTATTTCTAGCCGTTCCTCTTCTCCTGTCACCGAGTTCAGCAGCGCCTTCCCTTCATACGCCGCCAGCCCGCTTTCCAGCGCTTCTATAATGGAGGAGTCAATCGAAAGCGGCACATCGGTGACGGACTGCACCAGCCGGATGGCTTCGGCCAAAATGGCGGGTTCGTCAGCCAGCGGGATGCCAGCATTGACATCTAACATATGGGCACCGGCCTGCACCTGGGCAATGGCATCGTTGACGACGCGCTCATAGTTACCGGCGGCCATTTCCCGCGCCAGCAGCTTGCGCCCAGTGGGGTTGATACGCTCGCCAATGATGGTAAACGGCCGTTCTGGGCCAATAATCACCGTCTTTGTTTTGGAACTAATCATCGTTTCCGGCATGGTTACTTGCTCCTCTTCTGCCAAACCGACGGCGTTGGGATTTCCAAATTCGCCGCATAATTTTCAAATGACGCTTCAATCGCTGGCGGGGCAAACACCAGCTTGTCCACCGGCGGCTTGTTGACCTTAAACGGCCGAGGCAGCAGCCCGGCTTCCTCTACAATCTCCGCCACCATCTCCTCCTGCCGATACGCCATAATGTGGACACCCGCCACACCCTCAATCTCGCGTACCTGCTCAATCATTTCAACGCAAATTTTCTTGCCCTCGGCCTGTTTTTGCGCCTTTGGCGTTTTTGCCAAGCGGTCAATCACCGCATCAGGAATATGCACCCCCGGCACATTCGACCGCATAAACTCTGCTGCCCGGTCTGACCGCAGTGGCCCGACCCCGACCAAAATAAACACTTTTTCGTGCAGCCCCATGTCCCGCACCCGCTCCATATAGCTTTTCAGGCGGGGGATGTCAAAACAATATTGCGTTTGGATAAAGTCAGCTCCTGCCTCTACCTTTTTTGCCAGCCGTAGCGGCCGCCAATCATACGGCGGCACAAATGGGTTGGCAGCCGCTCCCAAAAACACCTTGGGCGGCACGGTCAGCTTGCGCCCGCTCAGAAACATCCCTTCATCACGCATGATTTTGGCCGTCCGCAGCAGTTGAGTCGAGTCAAAATC